>NZ_JBQEDL010000004.1:0-163436 GCF_052106715.1 Gordonia sp. (in: high G+C Gram-positive bacteria) | reverse complement strand
GACAGCGATGCTGACCGATCTGAACTCGACGAACGGCACCACCGTGAACGACCTTCAGGTCAGCGCGTGGGAACTCGCCAACGGCGATCGGATCCGTGTGGGACATTCCGACATCACCGTCCGCTTCCAGTAGGCGGGACCCGCATTAAGATGCTGTCGGGGGATCAACGCATCCCCCGGCAGTTGACTGCATCCAGGCGACCGCCCGGATGTCGATGTTCTTCGTGAGGGAGGTGACACGCAGGTGCAGGGCATCCTGTTGCAGGTGACCCGTTTCGGGTTCCTCATCTTGTTGTGGCTGTTCGTCTACGCCATCATTCGCACCATGCGCAGCGACCTCTCGGCTGCCACCAGCGGTCGGATCCCGATCGGCTCGAGCCGATCCGATCGCCGCGCACGCACCTCACGCTCTCGCGGATCGGCCAAGTATCTGGTCGTCACCGCCGGCGCCCTCGCGAACACCCGCATCACCCTCGGCGCGCAGCCCGTCCTCATCGGTCGCGCCGACGACTCGACGCTCGTCCTCACCGACGATTATGCGTCCGAACGCCACGCCCGACTGTCGCCACGCGGCGACGACTGGTACGTCGAAGACCTCGGCTCCACCAACGGCACATATCTCGACCGCGCCAAAGTGACCACCGCCGTCCGCGCCCCGATCAACACCCCGATCCGGGTCGGCAAGACCGTGATTGAGCTACGCCCGTGACACTCGTCCTGCGCTACATAGCGCGAAGCGACCGCGGGCTCGTGCGGTCGAACAACGAAGACTCCGTCTATGCGGGTGCACGCCTGTTGGCGCTCGCGGACGGCATGGGCGGCCACGCGGCAGGCGAGGTCGCGAGCCAACTGGTGATCCAAGCTCTGCGCGGACTCGACGACGACGAACCCGGCGGCGACCTCCTCGACGCCCTCGGTCGCGCCACCGCTGTCGGCAATGCGGCGATCGCCCACCAGGTGGAGCAGACGCCCGAACTCGAGGGCATGGGCACAACGCTCACCGCGATCCTCTTCGCAGGCAGTCGGCTCGGCCTGTGCCACGTCGGCGACTCCCGCGGCTACCTGCATCGCGACGGCGACCTCACCCAGATCACGCGCGATGACACCTTTGTTCAGAGTCTCGTCGACGAAGGTCGCATCACCGCCGAACAGGCCCACTCACACCCGCAACGGTCGCTCATCATGCGCGCCCTCACCGGGCAGGAAGTGGAGCCGACTCTCATCATGCGCGAGGCGCGGGCAGGCGACCGCTACCTCCTGTGCAGTGATGGTCTCTCGGACGTCGTCAGCGAAGAGACCCTCGCCGACACGCTCGGCGGCATCGACGACCATCGCGAATGCGCTGACCGTCTCATCGAGCTGGCACTGCGCAGCGGCGGACCCGACAACGTGACCGTCGTCGTCGCCGACGTCGTCGACGACCAGTACGGCGAATCGCGTCCCATCCTCGGCGGCGCTGCCGGGGACGACGACCAGGACGGGTACGTTCCCGACCCGACGACCGCCGCGGGCCGTGCGGCCGCCCTGCGTCCGCCTGCGCCGGCGACAGCTCGACCCACCATCACTGCGGACGCCGACGAATCCGAACGGAAACGCGGCTGGGGCTGGCCGCTTGCCATCATCGGCGTACTGGTGGTGATCGCCGCGCTCGTGGCCGCCTTCTTCGTCGTCCGCTCGCAAGCGATGAACAGCAACTTCGTCACCGTGAACGACGACGGCGCCGTGGAGATCCACCACGGCACACCCGACAAACTCCTGTTCTTCACCGTCGAATCGCCCAATCAACGGGCCTGCGTCGACGACGCGTCTGCCGAGGAGCCCTCCGTCAGCTTCGTCGACGCCGACACCGACTGCTCCCCCATGCTGGTCGACGATCTCACCGAGATCAGCCGCAACACCGTCGAGTCGCAGAGCATCAAGAACCTCTCACTGCAGGCAACGCAGGAACGGATCGAGAACGAACTCCAGTTCCTACCGCTGTGCGCTCCTCCCGCTCCCGCGCCGAAACCTGGCGACACCGACAAGCCCAAGGACGACAAGCCGGGCGATAACAAGCCGACCACCACCACACAGGCGCCGGCACCCACGACCGACGCCGACGGCCAGCCCCTCTGCCGGGAGGCCGGATGACGTCGACTCCCGCTGGGCACGCACCCCCGACGACACGACCGGCCAACACGGGCCGCACCACAGAGGTGGTGCTGCTCGGCTTCGCCGTGGCGATCGTCACCGTCGCCTTGATCATCGTCGAACTGGCCCAAGGCGATCCGTTGACCTGGGAAGTCGCCAAGTTCGTCGCCGCGTTCGCGGCCATGTGCGCGGCGGCGCACCTGGTGGTGCGCTACTTCGCTCCGTACGCCGATCCGCTACTGCTGCCCGCCGTCGCGACCCTCAACGGTCTCGGCCTGGTGATGATCCATCGCCTCGACCTCGGTTCGGCGCGCGCCGACGAACTCCTCAAAGAGACCGAGCGCACACACAACGCCGACCAGCAGCTGCTCTGGATGTTCATCGGCATCGTGCTGTTCGCGCTCCTGGTGGCGCTGCTGCGCGACCACCGTGCGCTGGCGCGCTACGCGTACACGCTGGGCCTGGGCGGGCTGGTGTTCCTCGCGATCCCGGCGATCTTGCCGTCGTCGATGTCGGAGATCAACGGCTCCAAGATCTGGATCCGCGCGGGCTTCTTCAACATTCAGCCCGGCGAGTTCTCGAAGATCCTCATCATCATCTTCACCGCGTCATTCCTCGTGTCCCGCCGTGACCTGTTCACCACGGCGGGCAAACAGTTCGCCGGCATCGACTTCCCGCGCGCCCGCGACCTCGGGCCGCTGATCGCGGCATGGGCGATCGCCGTCGGCGTGCTCGCCTTCGAATCCGATCTCGGCACGTCGCTGCTGATCTTCGTGACGGTGCTGACCATGCTGTACGTCGCCACCGGGCGCGCGAGTTGGCTGATGCTCGGGATCACGCTGTTCGCGCTGGCCGCTGTCATCGCCTACCAACTCTTCTTCCATCTCCAGATGCGCGTCGCCGTATGGCGCGACCCGTTCGAGCAATACGACACGTACGGGTATCAGGTGGCGCAGAGCATGTTCGGGTTCGCCACCGGCGGCATGTTCGGGACCGGCCTCGGGTCCGGACGCCCCAACATCGTCCCGTTCGCGAACACCGACTTCATCCTGACCAGCTTCGGCGAGGAGGTCGGGCTGGTCGGCATCACCGCGATCGTCCTCATCTACCTGATCCTGGTGATCCGCGGTCTCCGCACCGCGATCGCCGTCCGCGACAGCTTCGGCAAGCTGCTCGCGGCCGGCCTCTCGTTCACCATCGTGTTCCAGCTGTTCGTCGTGTTCGGCGGCGTCTCGAAGCTGATTCCGCTGACGGGTCTGACGACGCCGTTCATCGCCTACGGCGGTTCGTCGCTGCTCGCCAACTATCTGCTGCTCGCCCTGCTCATCCGCATCTCCAACGCGGCCCGCGAACCCGACGCTCCCAAACGCAAACCCAAGCGCAGCGTCGACGCGATGGCCACCCAGGTGGTGCAGCGCTGATGAACAAACCCATCCAACGCGTCGCGATCGCCGCGATCGTCCTGGTGATCGCCCTGCTCGCCAATGCCACCTACCTGCAGGTGTTCAAGGCCGACGCCCTGCGCAGCGACTCCCGCAACTCGCGGGTACTGCTCGACGAGTACTCCCGTCAGCGCGGTGTCATCGTCGCCTCCGACGGCACGGTGATCGCCGAGTCGGTGGCCACCGACAACAAGTTCAAGTACCTCCGCAAGTACCCGACCGATCCGCGGGCCTTCGCCCCGGTCACCGGCTACTTCTCGTTCGTGTACCGCGCCGACCGCGGCATCGAGGCCGCCGAGGACTCAGTGCTCAACGGCAACGACGACCGGTTGTTCACCCAGCGGTTCATGGACATGTTCTCCGGACGTGACCCACGTGGCGGCAACGTCGTCACGACCGTCGACCCACGACTCCAGCGCACCGCCTACCGGGAGCTGGCGAACGCCGACTGCGACGGACCGTGTCGAGGATCGGTCGTCGCCATCGAACCCGGCACCGGCAAGATCCTGGCGATGGCCTCCTCGCCCAGCTACGACCCGAACGCGATCGCCACTCAGGACTTCGCCGAGGCAGAGAAGGCGTGGACGTCGATGACCGACGACTCGGCCGACTCACCGCTGGTCAACCGAGCGATCTCCGCCCTGTACCCGCCCGGTTCTACGTTCAAGGTGGTCTCGACGGCAACCGCGTTGAACGCCGGGCTCGGTGCCGACACCCGACTCACCCCCTCGTCGCGCTGGCAGCTGCCTGACAGCGGCACCTACCTCTCGAACGACTCCGGGTCGACGTGTCCCGGATCGTCGAACGGCACCGTCACGCTGACGCAGGCGTTCGAGTACTCGTGCAACACCGCGTTCGCGCAACTACTCACCGAGAAGGTCCCCGGCGACAAGCCCGAGCAATTCACGTCCACTGCGAAGACGTTCGGCGTCGGCGAAGACCCGGCGGGCGTCCCGATGCCGGTCGCGAAGAGCTCAGTCGGCGACATCGACAACGACCTCGCCGCGCTCGGCCAGTCGGCGATCGGTCAGCGCGACGTGCGGCTCACCGTGTTGGAAAACGCGGTGATCGCGGCGACCGTCGCCAACGGTGGCGCGCGGATGCGGCCGTACCTCGTCGACAAGTTGCAAACGGCCGACCTGCGGACCATCGCGACGACGTCGCCGACGACCCTCAACCGTCCGTTGACCGCCGATCAGGCCAACACCCTCACCGACATGATGATCAAGTCGGAGCAGAACACGGCGGGCTCGCAGCCGGGTATCGCGTCGAAGACCGGTACCGCCGAACACTCGGACAGTGCCGAAGGCGGGGAGACGCCGTACGCCTGGTACATCGCGTTCTCGCCGGGCACCAACAAACGCATCGCGGTGGCAGTAATGCTCGAGAACGGCGCTCAGGGACAGAACTCTTACGGCGGCACGGTTGCCGCCCCGATTGGACGTGCAGTGATGAACGCATATACGGGAGGTGGCCGATGAGCCTGCAGAACGGGACCATCATCGCCGACCGGTACCGCCTGGTCCGGTTGATCGCGACCGGCGGCATGGGACAGGTGTGGGAGGCGCTCGACACCCGTCTCGGACGTCGCGTCGCCGTCAAAGTCCTCAAGGCCGAGTACTCGAGCGACTCCGAGTTCCTCGCGCGTTTCCGCACGGAAGCGCAGACGACGGCTCGCCTGAACGACCCGGGCATCGCGAACGTCTTCGACTACGGCGAGACACCCGACCGCAACGGCGGCGACCCGCTGGCCTACCTCGTCATGGAACTCGTCGACGGCGAGCCGCTCAACTCCGTGATCAGCCGGATGGGCCAGTTGGCGCTATCGCACACCCTCGACATGCTCGAGCAGACCGGACGCGCCCTGCAGGCCGCGCACACGGCCGGCCTCGTGCACCGCGACGTGAAGCCCGGCAACATCCTGATCACGCCGACCGGACAGGTGAAGATCACCGACTTCGGCATCGCCAAGGCCGTCGACTCGGCCCCGGTGACCCAGACCGGCAGGGTGATGGGCACCGCCCAGTACATCTCGCCCGAACAGGCGATGGGCGGCGAGGCGACGGCCGCGTCGGACGTGTACGCGCTCGGCGTCGTCGGATACGAAGCGCTCACCGGACGTCGTCCGTTCCTCGGCGACGGTGCGATCACCGTCGCGATGAAGCACATCCAGGACACTCCGCCGCCGCTGCCGTCGTCGATTCCCGCTCCGGTACGCGAGCTCATCGACATCACGCTGTCGAAGGATCCCGCGCAGCGGTACGCGACGGGCGGCGAGTTCGCCGATGCCGTCGCCGCTGTCCGGGCCGGGCACCGTCCGCCGCGTCCGCGGACTGCGGGCGGGGTGGCCGCCCCCGTCGCCGCCCCGAGTGCCACCCGAGCGATGACCTCGCCGACACCCGCGCCGGTGTCGCGACCCATGACGTCCCCGTCACCTGCACCGACGCCGGACAACGACAGCGGGTGGAGCACCACGCACAAGGTCTTGACCGCTGTTGCCGTCCTCTTGCTCCTGGCAGCGATCGGCCTGGTCGCGTGGTGGATCACCAGCAGTCCGAAGGATCCGGTCGAACCCCGGAACTCGACTCCGGTCACCGTCACGCAGACGCAACAGCCGCAGGAGACCCAGACCACCGAGGAGGAGACGACACCGACGTCGACCGAGGAGGAGACGTCGACGACAGACGAGGACACGACCACGCCGACCGAGGACACGACCACGCCCACGGACGAAGAGACGACACCGTCGCAGAGCGACGGCATCGAAGTGTTACCCGGTGTCACGATCCCCACTAGATGAGGCGAGAAGATGTGAGCGACTTCGATCCGCACTACCTCTCCGAGCGCTACGAGCTCGGTGAGACGCTCGGCTTCGGCGGCATGTCCGAAGTCCAATACGCGCGTGACCTCCTGCTGCATCGGGACGTCGCGATCAAAGTGCTGCGCGCCGATCTGGCTCGCGATCCGTCGTTCTATCTGCGTTTCCGGCGCGAGGCCCAGAATGCGGCCAAGCTGACCCACCCGTCGATCGTCCAGGTCTTCGACACCGGAGAAGCCGACACCGGCGAAGGCCCGCTGCCGTTCATCGTGATGGAGTACGTCGACGGCGATACGCTCCGCGACATCCTGCGCGCCACCGACTCGGGTGTGATCGCACCCAAGCAGGCGATGACATGGATGGCCGATGTCGCCGCCGCGATGGATTTCTCCCACCGCGCGAACATCGTCCACCGCGATATGAAGCCGGCCAACGTGATGATCGACCGCACCGGTGCGGTCAAGGTGATGGACTTCGGCATCGCGCGCGCCATGGACGACACGTCGGCGACCATGACGCAGACGTCCGCCGTGATGGGCACCGCTCAGTACCTGTCGCCCGAACAGGCCCGCGGCATCAAGGTCGACCCTCGCAGCGACATCTATTCGATGGGCTGCGTGCTCTTCGAGCTCGTCACCGGCGAGCCTCCGTTCACCGGCGACTCGCCGATCGCCGTCGCCCACCAGCACGTGCACGAGGACCCGCGACGTCCGTCGACGGTCCGGCCCGAGCTGTCGCCCGAACTGGACTCCATCGTCATGCAGGCGATGAGCAAGAACCCCGCCAACCGCTACCAGACGGCGGCCGACTTCCGATCCGACCTGATCAAGGTCCTGGCCGGCGGCAAGCCGTCGGCGCCGATGCTGCTGACCGACCAGGAGCAGACCGACCTCATCGAGTCGACGCAGAACTCCGCTCGTAACGAGCAGGCCCCGTCCCGCCGCAACAGCCACCGACTGTCGGAGGTGATGGAGGACGATTCGACACCACTGCATCGTCGTAAGCCGTTCATCATGGTGGTGGCTCTGCTGCTGATCGCCGCCCTCGTCGGGGGCCTCCTCGCGTGGGCTCCGTGGAGTAGTGGGGACGAGCAGCCGACAGTCGCCGTTCCGAAGGTCGCAGGGCTGACCGCCGAGGCCGCGAAGGCCAACTTGCAGCAGACCGGGTTCACCGTCAAGGAGCAACGCGAGTCGAGCTCGGAGATCACCGAAGGCCTCGCGACCAGGACTGTCCCCGGGGACGACGTTCCGACCCCCGAGGGTTCGGAGGTCACGCTCTACATTTCGTCCGGACCACAGCGGACCGCTGTGCCCGATCTCCGAGGTAAGACGGAGAAGGACGCACGCAAGCTGCTCCAGACGCGAGGCTTCAAGACCATCAAGACCGAGAAGGTTGAGTCGACGACGGCACTCGAAGGCAAGATCGTCCGGACCACCCCCCAGACGAACTCGACCGTGGCCGTCACCAGCACCGTCGTCCTGTACATCGGCACCGGGCCGAGCGAGGTCACGATCCCCGATCTGGTCGGCCAGAACGAGGGCGAGGTGACCACGGCGCTCGAGCAGATGCAGTTGGAAGTGGTGACCGTACAAGCCGACTCCGAACTCCCGGAAGGCCAGGTGGTCAGCACGTCGCCCGACGCAGGCACCTCGGTCCGGGTCGGCACAACCGTCCAGGTAGTAGTCTCGCGCGGCAACCAGTTCACGGTGCCCGACCTGCGCGGTAAGACGCCCGATCAGGCGCAGGCCGCGCTCGTCTCCGCCGGTTGGGATCCCAACACGATCAACATCACCGAGCGCAAGGTTCCGCTCGGCAACCGCGACGACGGCCGCGTCATGTCCCAACGCCCGGCCGCCGGCAGCAAGCTCCGTAAGAGCGAGTCGGTGTCGGTGGTCGTCGGTAAGGAATCGCTGTTCTGATCTGCTGGCTGATCGAGCGGGTTTCCGACCACGCTGATCGAGCGGGTTTCCGACCACGCTGATCGAGCGGAGTCGAGATCGTTTGTGGCGGGATCTCGACTCCGCTCGACCAACGGGTAGGCACGAAACGCCGTCACATGCGTAGGGGTCTCGACTTCGCTCAACCAGCGACCGGCGGACGCTGGCCTTACGCGCCGAGCGCCTTCGCCATCTCGCTCTCTAGCTGAGCGATGCGCTCTTCCGGGACCTGAAGGCCGCACACCCGGAGCCAGTTGGCGAGCATGCGGTGACCGCCCTCGGTGAGGACGCTCTCGGGGTGGAATTGGACGCCCGAGATCGGCAGGTCGCGGTGCTCGAACGCCATGACGACGCCGGTGTCGGTGGTTCCGGTGACGATCAACTCGTCGGGAATCGTCGCCGGGTCCACGGTCAGCGAATGGTATCGAGTGGCGACGAACGGGTCGGACAGTCCCGCGAGCACGCCTGCTCCGTTGTGGTGGACGAGCGAGGTCTTGCCGTGCAGCAGTTCCGGAGCGCGCCCGACGGTCGCGCCGAACACCTCGCCGATCGCCTGGTGGCCGAGGCACACGCCGAGCAGCGGGGTGCCCGCAGCACCGGCGATCGGGATGATCGGCTCGGTGGCGCCAGCGCGGTCGGGCGTCCCGGGACCCGGGCTCAACAAGATCCCGTCGAAATCGGCGACGACGGCTTCCAGGTCGTCGAGCTGATCGTCGTCGTTGCGCCAGACGACGGCCTCGACACCGAGCTGGCCGAGGTACTGGACCAGGTTGTAGACGAAGCTGTCGTAGTTGTCGATGACGAGGATGCGCACCGCTAAAGGTTATCGTTTTGGCTGCTGGCGGTGCAGCTGGGATACCGTGGAGGGTATGCCGAAGTCAAAAGTCCGGAAGAAGACCGACTACACGGTCAACAGTGCGAGCCGCACCCCGGTGAAGGTCAAAGCGGGCCCGTCGGGCGTCCTCTACCAGTCCGTCATGTTCGGCCTGATGCTTATCGGCCTGCTATGGCTGCTCGTCTACTACTTGGGCGCCACGCAGGACACCTTCGGAGCCGAGGGCAAGTTCCTGCACTGGATGTCCGAGCTGGGCCCGTGGAACATGCTCATCGGGTTCGGAATCATGGTGGTCGGACTGCTCATGACGATGGGTTGGCGCTGACCGGAGTTTCTCCACAGTGGGGAAATCACATGTGTGTAATTCATCCCCACTGTGCATAACTCCTGGGGATAACTCTGTGAGAACTGTGCAGAAGGAATGGTCGTCGCCGGTCACCGCCGGTATCGCTCTCGTCGTCGGCGGCGTCGCCTTGGCGGCAGCCGCGGCCGCGTCGTATGCAGACCCGGCGGCCACGGTGTTCCTGGCCGTCGCAGCGGTCGGTGTGCTCGTCGCCGGTGTCGTCATGCTGATCCGCCGACCGCGTCTGGCTCTGAGTGCTGGGCCGACGCTTACCGTTCGGACGTTGACGGGGCGCATCGTATTGACGCTCGACGACGTGGAGCGCGTGTCGACGCTACGTACCCGCAGGCTGGCGGCGCACAGCCGCCAACTGATGATCGACCTGCCCGACGATCGGTTGTTGGTCTTCGGGCGGTGGGACCTCGGGGCGGACCCCCGCGCCGTCGCCGACGAACTCGCCGACGCCGGATTCCGGGTCGAGGAGCGTTAGCACCGCTATACGCTCGCGCCGAGCCCGATGCCCGCACCGATGGCCAGAGCGACCACGGCGAGCACGATCAATCCGTACCAACCGATCCGGTCGACAGCGGCCTGCGTGCGTTTGATCGGAGGCAGAATCGCCGTCGGTAACCAGACGACGACTGCTGCGGACGCGGCGCCGAACACGAGTCCGCCGAGGTGACCGAGTATCGAGACGTTCGGGACGGTCACCGAGAACAAGATGTTCACCACGATGATCACGATGACCGTGGTGAGCGGCGCCTTGAGTCTCACGAGAATGACGAACAGGGCGCCCATCAGACCGTAGATGGCGCCCGACGCGCCCGCGGTCAGCGTCGGCTCCTGCTGCAAGGCCATGATGGCAGCACTTCCGCCGAGGAGCCCGACCAGATAGATCGCAAGATAGCGGGCGCGTCCGAGCACGCGCTCGAGGTCGGCACCGATGATGTACAGCGAAAACATGTTGAGCGCCAGGTGCGGCACGCTCTGGTGCAGGAAGCCCGACGTCAACAGACGCCAGTACTGGTTGTCGAATCCCCCGCCGTTGACCAGCACGCCGTTGGTGTAGATCGTCGACGACAGGAGATCCCGGGTACCCGTGCCGCCTGCCTGCAGCATGACGGCGCCGAAGACGAGGACGTTGATCGCGATCAACGTGTACGTGACGACGGGCTTGGAGTCTCGCCGCGCGACGGTCGGAGCCGTCCCACGCTGGGCGGCGTTCGCCTGCGCGACACAGTCGACGCAGTGTTGTCCCACCGATGCAGGACGTAGGCACTCCGGACACGCCGACCGCCCGCACCGCGTGCAGGAGAGCGCGGTGGGGCGGTCGGGATGCCGGTAGCAGACCTGGTTCAACAGGTGCTCCCGAGTTGTTTCAGGAGAGCTCGACGCTCTCGATGACGACGTCCTCGACCGGACGGTCGCCCGGCCCGGTCTTGGTGGCGCCGATGGCGTCGACGACGGCCTGCGACGCAGCGTCCTTGACCTCACCGAAGATCGTGTGGCGACGGTTCAGGTGCGGGGTCGGACCGACGGTGATGAAGAACTGCGAGCCGTTGGTGCCCGGTCCGGCGTTGGCCATCGCGAGCAGGTACGGACGATCGAACTGCAGCTCGGGGTGGAACTCGTCCTCGAACTTGTAGCCCGGTCCGCCGCGGCCGGTGCCCGTCGGGTCGCCGCCCTGGAGCATGAAGCCCGAGATCACGCGGTGGAAGATCGCGCCGTCGTAGAACGGGCCGCTGGACTCGCCCTTGGCGTTGGTAGTGGAGTACTCCTTCGAGCCGTCGGCGAGTCCGACGAAGTTCGCCACGGTCTTCGGAGCGTGGTTCGGAAAGAGTTCGATGACGATGTCGCCGCGATTGGTGTGCAGGGTCGCGGTCTTGTTCTGCTCACTCACGCTCTCCATACAACCACGTCTGTACGACATCGCGCCGCTGCTGCTCGTAACGGGGCGAGCGGAGCGAGGGAAATCGTGCTAACCGCCACGTCCCCGGGACCTGGCGTGTCCCGGTTTCACCTGGCAACCTGGAAGGATGCGCCAAAAACTTCTCGTCGCCGCGGGTGCGGTTCTCGTGTTCCTGCTGACCGCCGGCGTCATCGTGTTGCGGCGTGCGCGCACCGAGCACCCGCCCGTCTCGCCGATCATTCCACGGGTCGACGCGCCATCGTCCGATGCCGATGACGTCCAAGCAGGTAGTTTGTAGGCGTGACGACCGACGATCCACGCCCCAGCACACCGCCCGCGAACAGTGGGCCGGTGCCGTCGCACCGTGCTGTCCCGCGGCCCTCGCCGCCGTCGGCTCCTAACACCGGTGAGACGCCCCGGCCGTCGGGTTCTCCGGCATCCGGGCCGCCTGCGTCCGGACCGTTCTCGTCGCGACCTGGCCCGTCAGGTCCCCCACAGTCGGGTCCCCCGGTTTCCGGGCCCGCTGCCTCGCGACCCCCGACTCCGAGAGCACCTGCTTCGGGCTCGGGGCCGACGCCTCCCCGGCACACGCCGCGCCAGCCTCCGCGTCCACCGGCTACGCCTTCCATGCCGCCGCGGCGGCCGAACGACGCGCCGTCGGACGCTTCGAGCTCCGAGCCTCGGCGACTCGCCTATTCGGCCGTTCCCGATCCGAGTCCGCTGTCGGGGCGCCCCCAGCCGCCGTCGGGACAAACGCCCAACCGGTCGGGCCAGAGTCGACCTCCCGTCGGTGGTTCCGCGGCCGGCACTACGCCGACCGGCAATCGGCCGTCGAACAGTTCACAGACGTCCCGTCCTTCCGTGACGGACCCAGCCGCCAAGGAGAACCCTGTGGCCACCTCCTCCGCGTCTCCGCGCTCGGCCATGTCTCGCCGATCTTCCGCCGCGTCGAACGACACCGTCAACGTCGTCGCGATCGTCGCCCTGGTCCTGTCCGGACTGGGTATCACGTCGCCGTTCGGCATCTGGCTCGGATACCGCTCGCGCAACGAGATCGACGCCGACGGTGGCGTCGGCCGCGAGTTCGCGAGTGCCGCGATCATCGTCGGCTGGCTCTGGATCGTCTTCCTGGTCCTCGGCATCATCGCCTACCTGTGGATTCTCATCTGAGCGGCGCTCCGAGCCCCGACGCGGTCGGCAGCGCTAGAGGCGGCGCGCGAAGAAGCGGTCGAACGCGTGCCACTGGGCGGCGTTCATATCGGTGTGCGAGCCGTTGCCGACGACGGTGGTGAACGGCACGCGGTTCAGGGCGAAGTCGGCCGCGAGTTTCGCGTGCAGCGGTGACGGCACGGTCGTGTCGAGCGTGTTCAGGAGCAGTAGGATCGGCTCGTCGTAGCCGCTGACCGGGACCGCCATGTAGCGGTGGAGCGCCGACGTCATCTGCGGAGTGGTCAACGGTCGCGACAGCAGCGATCCGAAGGCGAGGTCCGCGGGAAGTTCAGGACCGTCGCACGTCTTTCCGACTTGGTCGACGAGGTGCTTGCCGTACGGGGTGAGGTACGAGTTCACGTGCGCGCCCGGATCGGCCTGTCGAAGGCCGGCCAGCGTCGCGAGGAGGAATCCGTAGGAGCCGTCGATCGGTGCCGGCAGCGTCGGGACGTACGGGCCGAGGAATGGCATGATCTTCTCGACGTCCGACTCGGGGTCGATCGCGACCGCCCCACGGAAGTCCGTTTCGGGGCCGTAAGACTTCTGCCGGTGGGCCGTGGCGAGCGCGGCCTGTCCGCCCTGCGAGTCGCCGGTCACCGCCCACTTCTTCGACAGTGAATTATCGAGCGTCCGCGCGGCCGTGACCAGGTCGATGGTCGCCGACGATTCGCTTCGCGTGTTCAGGTACGGGTGGACACCGACGTCGTCGTGTCCGAGCCCCACATAGTCTGGTGCGACGACGGCGTACCCGTTCCCGACCAACCTCGTGATGTAGCGATTGGCTTCCGCATCGGCGAAGCTCTGTCCACCGCAACCGGTTCCGTAGCCCGACGTGCCGTGTGTGTACGCGACGATCGGCCAGCCGCCCGCGGGTGCTCGTCCGGTCGGCACGAAGACGGCGCCGCTCGTCCGGACCGGACGACCCTGTGGGTCCTGCGTCCAGTAGTCGACGGCACGACCGTTCGACAGCCCACGCCAGCCGTCGGGTCGCACCGTCATCGAGATGAGGGAGCCGTGACTGTTGCTCTCGGCCATTGTGATCGGCGGCGACACCGCCGGAGCGACAAGTAGCGCAGACGCCGCTATTCCGATGAGAAGCCGTCGTACCGGAAACACCGCGCACCCCTCTCGTAGACCGTGGAGATGACAGTACGCCGTCGTACCGACGATTTCGCCGGGAACGTGTTGTCCGAGAAGAGGTGCGCGGCTTGTAGGTCACATGCCGACGGCGCCGCCGCCCTTGCGCCAGACCGCGACGACGGACGGACGCGGCTGGGAATTGCCTCCGTCGGGCCAGTGCGAGTACGGGCGGTCGGCCGAGTAGTCGTCCTCCTCGCCGGGATGCTGGACGCAGACGATGACACGCTTGTCGTCGATGATCGGCCCGCAGGTCTCCGCACCCCGCGGAACCGTGAGGAACTGCTTGGTCTCGCCGCGGCGATCCCCTTCGAGCGCTACCGCGAACAGGCCGTCGTTGCTTTTGAGGGCATTGCCGTCAGTGGAGATCCACAGGTTGCCGTGCGGATCGAACGCGACGTTGTCCGGGCACGAGATCGGGCTGACCTTCGTCTTGTCGAAGCCGCCGTAGTACGTGTCGGCGGCCTTCGGATCGCCGGCAACGAGCAGAAGATCCCAGGTGAACGACTCGCCAGCGTGGTCGTCAGTCATCTCGAGGATCTGACCGTTCTTGTTCTCGTTACGCGGGTTGGCGGCCGTCGGCCCCTCTTCGCCGTCGACGCCGCGGTCGTCGTTGTTCGTGAGCGCGCAGTACACCTTGCCGGTGACCGGATGCGGCTCGATGTCCTCGGGACGGTCCATCTTGGTCGCGCCTGCCTTGTCGGCCGCCTCCCGCGTGAACACGGCGACCTCGGCCGCCGTCATCCCCTTGATGTGCGACTGCGCCGAACCGTCGGCCGCGACGGTCATCAGCTTGTGCCATTTCCCGCTGCCCGCGGCGCCATCGGTCGTGACCGGCTTGTCGCTGGAGAACGATGCGACGTACAGGGTTCCCTCGGTGAGGATCCCCATGTTGTGCCGCTTGTCGCCCTCCTTGATCTTGCGGCTCGACACGAACTTGTAGATGTACTCGAACTTCTCGTCGTCGCCCGTGTAGGCGACCACGGTGCCGGCGTTCGGTCCGTCCTTGACCACATGGATGGTGGCCGACTCGTGCTTGAGGCGCCCCAGCGCTGATTGCTTGAGCGGTGTGCTGTTCGGGTCGGTCGGGTCGACCTCGACGACGTAGCCGAAGCGGTTGGCCTCGTTGGGGTCCTTCGCCAGGTCGAAGCGCGTCTCGTACTTTCCCCACTGGTGATAGTCGGCGTCGTCCTCGAAGCCGTAGCGCTTGAGGTGCGCTTCCGCCGCTTTGTCGGTCACCTTGCTCGCGTTGGAGAAATAGTTGTTGTAGTTCTCCTCGCCCGAGAGCATGGTGCCCCACGGCGTGATGCCGCCCGAGCAGTTGGCGATGGTGCCTGCGATCGTGTTGCCCGCTCGGTCGGCGGTGGTCTTCACGAGCTCGGTGCCTGCGGCGGGACCGGTCAGCCGGAACGGCGTACTCGCGGTGATACGACGATTACGCGGTCCGACGACGGGCGTCAGCGAGCCGTCCTTGTCAGATGCCTTCACCTCGAGGACGGTGATGCCGTGCGCGGCCATCGAGATGCGCGCCTGCTCCTGCGTCGGTTCCTTCTCCTTGTAGCCGCGGAACATGAACTCCTCGGTCGTGTACTCCTGGTTCACGACGAGATAGAAGCTGCCGTCCTGGCCTGCGATCGGGATGAGACCCGCGAAGTCGTTGTTGAAGCCGAACTGCTTCGACTGCGCATCCGCTGTCTGGTGCTCGAAGTCGAAGTCGGGCGCGCCCGGCAGGACCGGGTCGCCCCAGCGGATGACCACCTTCTGGTCGTAGCCGTTGGGAATGCGCAGAGCGTCGTCGGTATTGGGTGCAACGATGTCGAACTTCATGCCGTCGACGGGGCCGCTTCCCGACCCGGTTGACGACGGCGCGCCGCTCGAGCTGGCTCCATCGTCACCGCACGCTGCAAGGAGCGAGGTGGCCCCTACGGCGAGCACGGCGCCCGCGCTCCCCCGCAGGACCGTCCGGCGCGAGAGCGCCGTCCGCGCGACATCACGGAAGTACTCGTTGTCGCTGGTGTTGCCCGGCTCGTGCCAGCACGCCTCACCGCACTTATAACGGCAGGTGACGCGTGCGCGGGCCGAGCGGCCCACGTCGTCTCCACCAATGGTGAATAGCTGCAACGGGATACGCATGTAGTCGCCTTCGGTCTAGGTTTCTCATCCGCGGGCTGAGCGGATACGCCGCAGACGATAGGGAGACTTACCCACGGTTCGTCGTCGTCGGGGTGAACGCGAGACGAACAGGCTGCTGCGGGCAGAAGTCTCACCCATCCGAGTAGTCGACCTGTAGAACGGGCGGTGTCGGCGGTATAGGTGAGAGTTGGACCAGGACACGCCGATGTCCGGCCCGACCGACCGCCTTCATGGAAGGCTGACGTCAGATACATCGACGAGAGGAGCACGTCGTGCACCGACATTCCGCCACCGGAACACGGTTCGCCACGTGCCCGATCGACGTCGACACGTCCACCGGCCGACGCGGTACCTACAGCTACGACGCCTCCAACTACCGCGTCCCGCCCGCTGGAGTCGGATTCCCGCGCACCGCAGACGAAGTCAGCGCGACGCTGGCGTGGTGCCACACCGAGAACGTGACCGTGTCGGTACGCGGCGGCGGCACCTCGATGGCGGGCAACGCAGTCGGCGAAGGACTCGTCCTCGACCTTTCGCGGCACATGAACGGGATTCTCGACATCGACGACGACGCGCACACCGCGACGGTGCAGCCCGGAGTCGTCCTCGCGCAGTTGGCCTACGCGGTCGAGCGGCACACCGATGGTGCGATGACCTTCGCGCCCGATCCATCGTCGAAGTCGCGGGCGACCGTCGGCGGATCGGTCGCCAACGACGCGTGCGGCAACCATTCGGTGCGCTACGGCCGGACCACCGACCACGTTGTCGCCCTCGACCTCGTGCTCGCGGACGGCACACGCGCCACCGCCACCCGATCGGGTGTGCAGGCGACCGACCCCACCGATGCCTCGGCCGTCGCGCGGGCGGCACAGCTGACCGCTGAGCTCGCCGACCTCACGCGCGACCACATGGCTGCGCTGCGCACCGAGCTCGGTCGCATCCCCCGCCAGGTATCCGGATATCACTTGTCACATCTGTTGCCGGAGAACGGATTCGACGTCGCTCGGGCGCTGGTCGGCAGCGAAGGCACCTGCGCGGTGGTCGTCGCCGCGACCGTTTCGATTGTCGATGTGCCGCCATCGGCGCTGCTGTTGATCCTCGGGTACGAGAACGTCGTCGACGCCGCCCGCGATGTACCCGACATTCTGAAGTGGTCGCCGTCCGCGGTCGAAGGCATCGACGAACTGATCGTCGACACGATGCGCGCCCGACGGGGAGCTGACTCGGTGGCCGCGCTGCCGCCCGGCCACGCATGGCTGTATGTCGAGCTCGACGGCAACAGCCCCGAACAGGTGTCCGCGTCCGCCGACCGTCTGCTCACCGCCCTGCGCGGCAACCGGCGGGTGCTCGACGGCGCGGTCATCACCGATCCGGTGGTTCGCAAGGGACTGTGGCGAGTCCGCGAGGACGGTGCGGGCCTGTCGTCCCGACTGCCGCTGCCCGACGGCGGCTCCGTCACGTCATGGCCCGGCTGGGAAGACTCCGCGGTGGCACCGGAGAACCTCGCCGACTACCTGGCCGACTTCACCGAACTGCTCGCCGAGCACGATCTGATCGGTGTCATGTACGGCCATTTCGGTGCGGGCTGCATGCACATCCGCATCACATTCGACCAAGTCACCGCCGAGGGCCGTGCGGTGATGACCCAGTTCCTCGACGCCGCGGCCCGGCTCGTCGTCCGCCACGGCGGGACACTGTCGGGCGAGCACGGTGACGGGCGAGCGCGCTCGGGTCTGCTGCCGATCATGTACTCGCCGGAGATGATGTCGGCATTCGCCCGTTTCAAAACGGTATTCGACCCGGACGGCCTGCTCAATCCGGGGATCATGGTGTCCCCCGTCCAACCGGTCGCCGACCTCGCGTTGGCCGGAGTGCCCGTCCTCCCATGGCAGACGAGCTTCGAGCTCGGTACGCCCGACGCACAACCGGGTCAGGGGTTCGTCGACGCGGTGCAGTCGTGCATCGGCGTCGGACGGTGCCGATCGCACAGTGGCGGCGTGATGTGTCCGAGCTTCCGCGCCACCGGCGACGAGAAGGATTCGACGCGCGGGCGTGCCCGGGCACTGCAGGAGATGATCCGCGGCGCTGCGACCGTCGAGGACGGGTGGCGGTCCGACGACGTGCGCGAGGTCCTCGACCTCTGTCTCTCGTGCAAGGCATGCGCATCGGACTGTCCGACGGGCGTCGACATGGCGACCTACAAGTCGGAGTTCTTCGACCACTACTACCGGGGGCGACGCCGACCGGCCGCCCACTATTCGCTCGGCTGGCTGCCCCGTTGGCTGGTGATCACGTCACGGACCGCACCGTTGGTGAACGCGGCGTTGAAGTCCCCGCTCCGCGCGGCAGCGTTGAAGGCCGGCGGTCTGACCACCGAACGCGACCTGCCGTCGTTCGCGTCGCGACGCGCGCTGACGAAAATCCTCGCGCGTCCCGCGCCCGCGGCCGACGCCGATGTCGTGTTAATGATCGACTCGTTCACCAAGGGCTTCCGCCCTGACGTCGCAGGCGCGGCGCGGCGCGTCGTCGAAGACGCGGGGCACTGCGCACAGACGCGTACCGACGTGTGTTGCGGCCTCACCTGGATCTCGACCGGTCAGCTCGGTCAGGCCAAGAAACGGCTGCGGCGGGCCGCCGCAGCACTCGACGACGGCACCGACCGCCCGATCGTCGTCACCGAGCCGAGTTGTGCGGCCACCATGCGCAAGGACCTGCCCGAGCTCGTGCCCACCGAGGCCGCCGCGCGCGTCGCTAAACGGATCCGGAGCTTCGCCGAGCAGGTCAGCGTCCAGGCCGCCGCCGGATGGCAGCCCGCCCATGAGGTCCCCGACGACGTCGTCGTGCAGACGCACTGCCACGAGTACTCCGTGTTCGGCGCCCCCACACAGCAACGGGCATTGAAAGCGGTCGGCGTGTCACATATTCACGAAGCGACCGGATGTTGCGGCGTCGCAGGGAATTTCGGGTTCGAGGCCGATCACTACCAGACAAGCATGACCGTGGCTGAGCAAGCGCTCGCCCCAGCTCTGCGCGAGCACAACGGTGCACCGGTCCTCACCGACGGCTTCAGCTGTCAGATGCAGGTCCGGCAGCTGACCGGCGAGACCTCGACGCATCTCGCTCAGATGCTCGACCCGTCACCCGAGCCGGACGACTGACTCCTACTTGCCCAGGAACTCTCCGAGCTGTGTCACCATGAGTTCGGCTCCGATCGGGCCCAGGCCCAGGAACCAGACACCGTCGTCGACGCGGAACGATCGGTTGTCTCGGACTCCGGACAACTGCTTCCACGCGGGGCCGGAGACGACATCCGACTCTCCGGTGGCGGAGGGTTCGCCGTAACTGGAGTAGAAGATGTAGTCACCGTCGGCCTTGCCGATGTTCTCGCGCGAGATCTCGACGGCGAGTTCGTTGACGTCCTGGATCTTGGGACGTGCTAGGCCTGCATCTTTGAGGACGACGCCCGCGAACGACTTGTTCGCGTACAGCCGCAGCTTGCCAGGCATGAAGCGGACGAGGGATATCGTGGTCGCGGGATCGACCTTGTCCTTGAGCGCCTTCGCGTTGTCGGAGTACTGGTTCAGAACGTCGACGGCTTCCTTCTCCTTACCGAGCGCATCCGCGGTGAGAAGGAAGTTCTCTTTCCACGGAAACCCGGGGCGGATCGACAGGACGGTCGGAGCCACCTGACTGAGCTGGTCGTACAGTTTGTCCACGCGCAGCTGGCTGCCGAGGATCAGATCGGGTTTGAGCGTCGCGATCTTCTCGATGTTGACGTTCTGGATGGTGCCGACCGTCTCGACGCCCTTCACCTTGTCGACCAGGTACGACGGTGTCGGTTCGGCGCCTTCGGTGGTGACCATGCCGACCGGCGTGACGCCGAGAGCGAGTACCTCGTCGAGCTCGCCCGTGTCCAGGACGACGATGCGCGCGGGCGCCTTCTCCAGTTGCGTGGTGCCCGCCGCGTGCGTGATCGTACGCGGAAACACACCCGGTTGAGCATCCGTGCCCAGCTTCGCGGTGTCGGCGTCCGCGGTGCCGAACCGTTCGCCGTCCAGCGCGACGTCAGTGTTCCCGGTTCCGGAATCGGTGTCGTCAGAGGCGCAAGCGGGAACTGCCACGGCCAGCCCCGCAATCATCAGGATCGCCACCAAACGGCGGAAACGTCCGGCGTAAGCCATGGGGGAGCTACTTTCTCGAAGCTAATTACTTTGGGAAGCCTCACGCTAGCAAGGGGTGGCTCCCCCCATGGCTACGGTCGTTTATCCGGCGCGATCATCGCAGGGGTGACTACAGCGTCGCCGTATCGATGACGAAGCGGTAGCGGACGTCGCTGGCGAGGACCCGCTCGTAGGCGTCGTTGATCTTCTCGGCCGCGATGAGCTCGGTCTCCGGTGCGATGCCGTGCTCGGCGCAGAAGTCGAGCATCTCCTGGGTCTCCTTGATGCCGCCGATGCTCGAACCCGCGAACGACCGCCGGTTGGCGAATAGCGAGAACACACGCATCGCGACCGGCTCGGGCGGCGCACCGACGTTCACCCACACACCGTCGAGCCGCAGCAGCTTGACGTAGTCATCGAAGTCGAGTGCGGCGCTCACCGTGTTGATGACGAGGTCGAACGAGTTGCGCAGGGACTTGAGCGTCTCCGGGTCGCTGGTCGCGTAGTAGTCCTTGGCACCGAACGCGAGACCGTCGTCCTTCTTGGACAGGGTCTGCGACAGCACGGTCACCTCAGCGCCCATCGCGGCCGCGATTTTGACGGCCATGTGGCCGAGACCGCCCATACCGACGACGGCGACGCGCTTGCCTGGTCCGGCATTCCAGTGTGCGAGAGGCGAATACGTGGTGATTCCGGCGCAGAGCAGCGGTGCGGCCGCCTCGTACGGGATCGATTCGGGGACGCGCAGGACGAAGTCCTTGTCGACCACGACGTGCGTCGAGTAGCCGCCCTGGGTGATGGTGCCGTCTCGGTCGACGGCAGCGTACGTGCCGATGTTCCCGTTGAGGCAGTACTGCTCCATACCTGCTTTACAGTTCTCGCATTCGCGGCACGAGTTGACCATGCAGCCGACTCCGACGCGGTCGCCGACGGCGAACTCGGTCACGTCGGAGCCGATCTCGGCGACCTCGCCGACGATCTCGTGACCGACGACCTGCGGGTAAGTGACGGAGGACCATTCTTCGCGAACGGTGTGGATGTCCGAGTGGCAGATGCCCGAGTACCGGATGGCGATCAGGACGTCGGTCGCTCCGACGTCACGACGTTCGATGGTGGTCGGGACGAGCGGCTCGGTGGCGGACGTTGCGGCGTAAGCCTTTACAGTCAGCAAATTCTCTCCTGAATCAAACTGGTGGAGTCTGTGGGGGGCGTCGGCGTCGGACTTCGGGAGATGATCGGGCGTGCAAGCGAAGTCTCGCGGCGGTGGCGACGTCCCTTATCGATCGTACTCATGCATGAGCACGCATGCGCTGACGCGAACATCACAGCGCATAGTGGAGCGATCGAGGAATACGCAGCGGTGCACCTGATGCGCGAGTCCTCGCGACTGAGCCAGCTACGTCAGGCCGATGGCGGGACCCAGCCGCCGAGGTGCTGTTCGATTTCCAGCGCCGCGGCGATCGTCACGTGGTCGTTGCCCGGTGCGCCGACGACCTGGGTACCGAGCGGAAGTCTACGACGGTCGAGGCCGCGATGTGCTCTTCGACGGCTCGGCGGGAGATGAGCCGACCGGACCGGATTGCCACAGCGAACTCGAGAGCCGAGGCTGCCGTGACGGTCCCATCATCGGGCCAGGTCGAGGCGTCATCGGCGGCGCGGGGCGGTCGCATCGCTAGACCGTAACAGCGCTGCTCACTGCGCATGCATACAGAATCAGTTACGAGGCGTCGCCATTTCGGATATGCGCGAGCGCATCGCGACGCTGGGTGATCCAAGTGCGCATCGTGTTCACCTCCGTCGCGAGCTTCTCGGCCGTCGTCTCCTCACTTGCCGGGATCGTCGATGCGAGGTGATCCAACGTGTCAGCCGCCGTCGAGTTCCCGTATGTCCCGTCGTACAACCTCCAGTACGCGTCGTCGTAGGTCGACGTGAACTCCTCCGACGCCGTGAAGCGCGTCTTCAATTCATTGCCGCCACGCATGCCGCCGGGCTTGTCGCCGCCAGGCGGTCCGCCGCCATTGCGGCCGCCGCCGGGACCGCCCATCTCGATCGCGTCGTGCGGTCCTGCGTCCGCGGCGCCCTGCATGGCGAGGTTCAGATCCCAGGAGATCACCGACAGCTTCTTGGACTCCAAGTCGTACCAGAGGTAATAGTTCTGCCCCGGCCCCGACATGTCGTCCATATTCGACAGCAGGTTCTGGGTGGCCAGATACTCGGCGAACGAGTCGACGTCCACCCAGTCGGCCAAGTGCTTGTCGAACTCGGCATCGTCGGCCGACTTCATCCACTTCAGGAACTTGATGATTGGTTCGAGGTTCCCATTGCCGTCCGAGTTGATCTGCTTGAACTGGTCCGAATAGGAGGACTGGTCGTCGTCGACGTATTCGAATCGCGACGATGCGTCCGCCTTGAACAGATAGCCGTCCGAGTCGGTCAGCGAGTCCGCGTAGCCGGCGTCCGGGTGCTCCAACAGCAGACGCGTGGTGGTTCTGCTGTCGTTTACCGAGTACACGGTGTACGTGTAGCGCTGGGTTGGCTGTCCGGTCGCTTCGGTCAGCGAAAGTGCCATCGCCTCGTTCAGAACCGGCGATCCAGGGCGTACCGACAACTGCGTCATGCCCTGATACGCCCGGCCCTGCGCGTTCTTGTCGAAGCTGATCAGCAGCGGGAGCGACGCGGGATCGTCGGCCGACAAGGTGGTGAGTCCGCCCGGGCCTCCGGGCATCGGCATGCCTCGTCCCTGTATTTGTTGTCCCTGTACTTGTTGTCCCTGTACTTGTTGTCCCTGTTCCGGTGCTCCCCGTCCCGGCATCTGGGGTCGGTTCTGGCGCGTCTCGGCAGACGGCTCGGCTCCAGACGGCATCCCCATCCCACCGGGGCCCTTACGGCCTCCGCTGCGAAGACTCATCAGCGTCGAGTTGCCCTTCAGGCGTACACCGACATCGTCGACGACAGTCCCGTCGATCGTTGCGTCGGCGGAGATCCACTTCTTTTCGCCGTCCTTCGCGTATGCCTCCATCATATCGCCGTACTCCGCGTCGGAGATCTTCAGCGAGAATTCGTGATCGACGGAGTCGTCGAACAGGTCGACGGTGCCCACGATGTCGTCGGTCACGTCCGAGCTGATCACCCGCTCGTCCCCGCTGATCAGAGGTCGGACCGTCATGGTCCCCATCGTCACGATCACGACGGCGGCGAAGACGACGAGTGCCAAGGGCCACTTCCAGTGCCGACGGATCCGCGTGGGGATCCGATGGCGGAGTCGGCGGCGCGGGGTGGACACGTCGCGCGACGCCATCACAGATCTGTCTGGTCGTAACCGGTGAGAACGGTGACACGTTGCCCGGAGTTGACGTCGTTCAGCGCCGACACGAGATCCCCCGACTTACGCCCCTTCTTGAGTTGCGCGGTGAAGTACAGCTCATTGAGCGCTCCTGCCCGCACCGATTCGGTGGACACCAGCTCGTGCTCGGAACAGAACTCGATCAGCACGTCCTCGACGCGTGCGGCGTACGCCTGCTCCGGAGGGACCTGGACCTTGACGACCTGTCGCTGGACGTCGAGCTTGTACCAGTTCATCTTGCTCATCACGATGAGCACCAGGCAGATGGTCACCGTCGCCGCGATCGCCAACACGTAGAAGCGTGTGCCGGTAGTCATACCGACCGCCATCACCAGGAAGATGAATCCGACGTCTCGGGTCTCCTTGATCGCGTTACGGAATCGGACGACCGACAGGGCGCCGACGAGCGCGAACGCTCGGGCGATGTTCGAGCCGACCACGAGCATGATGAGAGCGATCACCATGCCGACCAGTACGAGCGTCTGCACGTACGACTGGCTGTACGACACGTTCTTGTGGGTGAAACGGTAGACCCACCCGATCGTCGCGGAGAGGACGAACGACAGGGCGAGCGCCACGACGATGTCGATAGTGCTGAAAGTGCCACTCAGGTCTTGGAAGTCAAAGTTCACGATTACCTCGGTGTGTGGTTGATTGTTCTGCGTCGGCCGTCAGTACGCAGCGGTGGATCAGGACACGGGCACGCTGTCCTCGAGGAGCCCATCGGGCACGACGGCGGACTCGCCGCCGTGCGCGATCAGCTCGGGTGGGCCGAGAATGGACCGTGGCGCCATCCCGAATACCTCAACGGACTGGCAGTACTTGGACACGCGGATCACCGACATATTCAGTCGGGCCGTCAGATCGGTCGCCCAGTAGGGCACCCGCTCATTGGCCTTCAGTTCGACGATCGCCAGATGCGGCGGAATGATGAACCGGTTCTCGCCGCCTGACGCGAAAGCGAGGTCTCGGTCCCTCCCGTGGACCTTGTGGTCGATCGTCACTCGCAGACCGACGTCGGCGCCCCTGCCGATGAATGCTTCCCGCAGATAGCCGGTCGTCACGATCGGGCGCAGGTCGAGGTCGCCGACGAGCATCGTGACCTCCTCGGAGAACGCTCGCTGCTGCGGAGTCCAGTCGAGTCCCTCTCCGTCGTGCAGCCACCGGCACGCGTCCCCGTACGGCAGGGCGATTCGCCGCTTCTGCGTGACTCGGTTGACTCGCTGCTTGATCTCCACCTGAACCGGTGTGTCAGCGGTGCACTCGGACGGCGCACCATACAGACGCATCCGGAGCTTTCGGCGAAACTTGAGACCCTCGATCTTCTCCCAGTAGAAGCGAAGCGATTGCGTGTCGTAGTACAGCGAGGTCACCGGGTAGCCGCCGGTCGGCGAGTGCGGGTCGGTGTCCATCTGTGTGGCGAGCGCTTCGCGCAACGCGGGGACGTCCCGTTCGTCGATGAAATACTTGATCTCGTACCTATTGAACGAGTGGAGTCGGCTGGCCGTAGCGAGGTATCCGGGTGCCGCGTGCTCGTCGACGCCGTAGCTCCCCGTCTTTCCGGGGCCCTCGTGCACGGCTCGTCGGAACCGGAAACGTGACATTGAGTCGTTGTCCTAAACATCAGATTACGAATTGCTGAACCGCTTTATGCAATCCGTTGAACCTGCTCGCCGGCGGGGACGAACCTGCCAGTCGCCTGTGAGTGTCGGCGACAGTCTTGCGTTCGTCGGGCGCTGGTGAATGCGTCCGGGCTCCGGCCGGCAGTCCAGGCGAGTTTCAGCGTGCGGTGTCGTTCGCTGGCTAGGTTGGGCGGAGCTACGACGAGGAGGACACGTGGAGCGAGTGATCTCAGGGTCCGAACGACAAATCATCGATGATGCGATCGACCGCAATCGCGAATCCCTGATCGCGACCGTTCAGCGACTGCCTGTCACTGAGGTGCGGCGCAGTCTCGTACCATCTGCGACGACTCCGATCGGCCTCCTCAAGCATGCAGCCGCCGCTGAGCGATTCTGGTTCCAGCGGTTTCTCGCCGGTCGCGACGAGTGCGAATGCGACGGGCCCGCCTCCCCCGGCGAGGCGAGTTTCGCCGTGTCCGAGCACGAGCGCGTTGAGGACGTCGTCGCTGAATTCCGTGCGGCAAGCGAGCACTCCCGCTCCATCGCATCGCAGTACGATTTATCGGACGTAGTGCGCAACTCGCGCAACGAACCGGTCAGCGTGCGATTCGTGCTCGTCCACATGGTGGAGGAGTTGGCGCGGCACGCCGGTCACGCGGACATCCTCGTCGAGCAGATCCTGGCCGCAGAGTCTGGGCGTTAGACGCGCTCGGATCCCATCACCAGTGACACACTGGCGGCATGGGCACAACAGCTGAACTGTCCGCCGTCCTGAACGGGATCTCCGACATACGAGAGTGGCAAGAAGAGCTCTACCGGAACCTGCACAGCAGGCCGGAGCTGTCGCATCACGAGCACGACACCGCTGAAACGATCGTGCAACGACTCGAGAACACCTCGTTCGACGTGCACGCCGGCGTCGGGGGCACCGGCGTCGTCGGCGTGCTGCACAACGGTGCGGGTCCGACCGTCCTGTTCCGCGCCGACATGGATGCGCTGCCCGTCCGCGAGGCCACCGACCTCCCCTATGCCAGTACCGAAACCGTTGTAGGCGACGGCGGCGAGATTCCCGTGATGCACGCCTTCGGTCACGACGTCCACGTCACCTGTCTCCTCGGTGCAACACAACTCCTGTCCGACGGAGTCGACAACTGGAGCGGCACCGCGGTCCTGGTGTTCCAACCGGCAGAGGAGACCGGCGACGGTGCGCGCTCCATGCTCGACGATCGGCTCACCGACCTCGTCGGGGACGTCGACGTCGCCCTCGCTCAGCACGTCCTTCCGGCACCTGCCGGACACGTCGGGACCAGGTCCGGCCCCGTGCTGTCCGCCGCCGACAGTATGCGCATCACCGTGCACGGCCGCGGTGGCCACGGCTCGATGCCCCAGGCCACGGTCGACCCCGTCGTCCTCGCGGCGATGATCGTCGTCCGATTGCAGACCGTCGTCTCCCGCGAGGTCGCGCCTGCGGAACCCGCCGTTCTGACGGTCGGACGTCTCACCGCGGGCAGCAAGAGCAACATCATCCCCGACGAGGCGGTGATCGAACTGAACATCCGCACATACAGTTCTTCCGTCCGCGACAAGGTACTCGCCGCTATCTCGCGGATCGTCGTCGCTGAGTGCCAGGCGTCCGGCTGCCCGAAGGATCCGGATTTCGAGTTGTTCGACCGGTTCCCGGCGACCGTCAACGACGCGGAGGCGACGGCGAAGGTCACCGAGGCGTTCGACGCGTACTTCGGTGACAACGCGCGTCCGCTGCCGCTGCAGACGGCGAGTGAAGACTTCAGCGACATCCCGGACGCCCTCGGGGTGCCGTACACGTATTGGGGCATCGGCGGCATCGATCCCGAGGTGTACCAGGCAGCCGAGGACGCCGGCCGCGTCTCCGCCGACGTCCCGGTCAATCACTCGGCTAGTTTCGCGCCCGTCGTCCAACCCACCCTCGACACCGGTACGCAGGCCCTCGTCGTCGCCGCGCTCGCGTGGCTCTGACGACCCGGCTCTGACGGAACCGGCGGAAAGTACGGCCAATAGGGAGGAGTCGCCATGCGGTTCAAGAGTCACGGGCAGCCCGACAGCGGAGGTATGAAGGTCGGCGACCTGACCGGCCCGCACCTGTCCATGCAGTTCGGAGTCGGCGCAGCCGACCTCGGCACCATGGTGCAGGCGCCGAACGGCGATATCGTCGCGGTCTTCGGCGACACCTACCGGGAGGCGCGCGCCGGATCCTCGGACTGGCGCTCCCCGGTGATCCTCATCGGCGCGTGCGACGAGAACGGGCGCATTCAATGGAAGCGTGCGGGCGGACCGGACCCGACATATGCCCGCCAACTGTGGCCGTACATCCACGACCGTCCGCCCTGGCGGCACGGCGGCTTCTCCACCGTCATCCCGAGCGACATATTGCGCGTAGGAGACGACCTCTTCTTGCACGTCATGGTGATCCAGGGCTTTCCCGCCGTGAAGTGGACGGAGATCTGGCGGTCGTCGGACAACGGCGTCACCTGGGGGCACATGGGCCCGGGTGCCACGTTCGCCGCCGACTTGCACGACGGGCTCGCGCAGTCGTGGGCCTGGGATTACAACCCCGACGACGGTTGGGTCTACGTGATCTCCACAGCGTTTCAGTCGGGTTCGGGCATGATCCTGCGCGCCGTTCCACCCGCGGGAATCGGCGACCGCGGGGCGTATGTCTGCTGGGGTCTGCGCGACGGCCAGTGGGGCTGGGGCGCCGAACCCACGGTCATCACACCCGAGGGCGAGTCTTGGCGCGAGACGACGTTCCGTCGGCTCGCCGACGGCGCTCGCGTCGGGTGGGTCCTCGGCGGCTACTGCATCTCGGACCGCGGACTCTCCTACCGCGTACTCGACGGGCCGTTGGACGATCTGCACCAGCGCACCAAGACCACACCGATCGCCACGATCATGGATTGGTCGAGCGAAGATCACCCGGCGGGCCGAGTGGCTCAGGCGTACGGCGGCTACATCGTTCCCGGATCACGCCTGGACGTACCGAACGGGATCGGACTGTCGGTCTCGCAATGGAACACCAGAACCCACTGGCCTTACCGGGTCATGCAGTTCGCCACGACACTCAGTTCGCCAAGCCGCGCCCGCTCCGCGGATTCCGCTCTCGCGCAACGTCTCTCCCATTGGACTGCTGCGCTGGACGCAGCGGCCGACGACACCGCGGCTCCGCAGGAAGTCGCGGAGGCTCGCGCCGCTCTCGACCGATTGCGTGACGCGCTCGGAGGGTGAGCCGAACCTCGACCATCAACTCTCGGGTATCACCTGCATATTTCCTCCTCGGTGTATTAGGTTGTCGAGACGAGGATGACTTCGGCCGATTCCGACCCCGAGTTGGATACCTGATGCGGCACACGTGAGGGGAAGTGGACTGCGTCGCCGACACCAAGCGTGATGACATCTGAACCGATTCGCGCGTTGACGCTACCGACAAGAACGTACAGCCACTCCTCGCCATCGTGATGCGCACCCGGAGTGTCGTCACTGCCACGGGCGATGGTCAGGTGAATCGCCTGCAAGCCCGGATACGCGCCGCTCAGCGAAGCGAGAAGACCGTTTGCGCTGGCGTTGTAGACCCGCTCGCCGGCGCGACTGACGTGGTAGCTCGACTCGAACTGCTCGTCGACGAGTTGACTGAGTGACACGCCGAAAGCGTGCGCGATCTCAATGAGGGTGCCGACAGACGGCTGCCGAGTACCCGACTCGATTCGCGAGAGCTGCGTCGTCGACAGATCTACCTTGGTGGCCAGGTCGGCGAGCGTCCACTGACGCTGCTTGCGGTACTGCCCCACCCGCCGACCGATCCACCTGTCGTCGCGTCGCTCCCTGTCTGGCATGGTCAACACCCTACCGTCTTTACCTATGAGGCAAACTGAGTTGCCTAAGAGGTTGCACCGAATGGGGATGAGTGCCATCGTCGACTCCAACGCGGGCGGTGGACGGCCGCCCCGGCAAATGACGAGAAGGACGTTATGCGAGTGCAGGCACAGCTCAACGGAAGGCAGCCAGAGAACGTCGGCCGACCTCAGCACCTGTCGGTGGTGGGCGCTCCGCTGGCCGTCGCAGCGGTGATCCTGCTGGCGGTCAACCTCCGTCTGGTGTTCGGCAGCTCGTCTGCGGTCATCTCCGACATCCGGACCGCATACAGTCTGGGTCCAGTCAGTGCCGGTCTGCTCACGACGGGGCCGGTGGTCTGCCTCGGGCTGTTCGGCCCCTTGGCACCTCGTGCGCTTCGCCACTGGTCCGTGCCGACCGTGCTCTTGACCAGTCTCCTTCTGGTCGCCGGAGGCACGGCCGCACGCGGAATCGACTCGTGGGCGTGCCTGTTCGCCGGAACCCTCATCGCGGGCATCGGTATCGCAATAGCCAATGTGCTCGGCCCGGTGTTCGTCCGACAGTACTTCGCCCATCGCATCGGCATCATGACCGGACTGTTCACCGCCCTGGTCAGCGCGTCAGCAGGACTGGCATCCGGAGCGACGGTGCCGTTGGCCGATCACGTGTTCCACTCGTGGCGGGCGACGCTGCTGGCCTGGGCGGTGCCGACGACCCTGGCAGTCCTGACCTTGGCGGCCGTGGCCGTCCGTCACCGCCGAATCCCGGCGACGTCGCCGCACGCGACCGCGACTGCGCCGTCGTCGGGCCGCCTACTCCTGCGGTCGCCGACCGCGTGGGCGGTCACCGGTTTCATGGGACTGCAATCGCTCCTGGCGTACTCGCTCATCGCCTGGCTGCCGACGCTATATCGCGATCGCGGGCTCAGCGCCGAGGCTGCTGGCCTGACTCTCACCGTCCTCAGTCTGGCGAGCATCGCTACTGCGCTAGCTGTTCCCATCCTCGCCACCCGACTACGCGATCAGCGCCTACTCGCGATCGCAGTCGTTGCCGTCTCGGCGCTTGGCCTGGCCGGAGTACTCGTCAGCGGACCCCGCTTCGCGCTGTGCTGGGCCGTTCTGCTCGGACTCGGGCAGGGCGGGCAGCTATCGTTCGCACTGGCCGTGATGAACCTTCGGGCGCAAGACACCGCAACCGTCGCACACCTGTCGACCATGGCCCAGTCCGCCGGATACCTGATCGCCGCGTGCGGCCCCATCGCCATCGGACTACTCCACAGTGTCTCCGGCGGCTGGCGGGTGCCGATCGCCGCACTGATGGCACTCATGGCCGTACTCGTCGCGTGCGGGTGGGCGGCCGGACGCCCGCACACCATCAGCGTCGGACACGACGCCGGCCGCGCCGCTATCGACGACGGGAGAGAGCCGCCAGTTCGTAAAGACTCGAAGGAGCCACTCGGCGGGGCCGTAGCGGTGACGCCGCGTCCACCACGCGCTCGCTGCGAGCTGACAGACGAACACAGCGAAGGCAAGTGCCAGTAGTGCGGGCGGCGAGAGTGTCCCGGCGAGACCGAACCCGATGCCGGTGAACAACAGCAGTCCGATCACTGACTGCAGCAGATAGTTGGTCAGCGCGATCCGACCTGCCGGGGCCAGGCTCCGCCGCAGCCATCCGAATCGTGGGTGGTGCATCGCACGCAATAGCGTCGCGGCGTACGCCGCACTGAGCAGCGGTGCCGTCACCAGGCTGAGAGTGACTGCCGCGGTGGCGGTGTCGCCACCCAACAGGGCATAACCGACGGCGCCCGCGAGGCCGACCGGGAACCCGACCAGCTGAATGCGCCGCAGGGTCGGCTCCGAGCCGGTCAGGTCCGCCAGCAGACGCCTGCGCCCCGCGACCATTCCGACCAGGAACATCGCGAGTGCTGTAGGTCCCTGCATGGTTGCCGCCTGCGCGATAAGCAGCGGCACCCCGTCCAGATGCTGTCCGACGATCTCGCCGTACGAACCGAGCATCGCCCGATTCTGCTCGGCCGCGTTCGCCAGCGCCTCCGCGTGGTCGGGGAGGAAGGCCGAGCGATCCACTAAGAGACCGCTCGCACCCATCATGAGGAGCACCAGAGCGTAGATTCCTCCGGCCACGCGGAGAGCCACGACGTCGCGGGTCTTGTACAGCCCCAACAGGATCAGACACGCGAAGGCGTACGTGGTGAGGATGTCACCGCTGTAGAGCAAGACGATGTTCGCGACGCCGAGCACGAACAGGCCGAGCGTGCGGCGCAGCATGCGCGACGTGAAGCGCGCGCCCGCGCGATCGGCTGCTTGCATCTGCAACGTGAAGCTGTATCCGAAGAGAAAGGAGAACAGCAGATAGAACTTCATTGAGAAGAGTGCCGAGACCACGAATCGTGCGGCGCCGTCGGAGGCCGATCCGAACGAAGGATCTTCGACGAGGTTGCCGGGGTACGCCGACGCCATGAACGTGATGTTGACGACGAAGATTCCCAGGAGTGCGAAGCCGCGCAACGCGTCCACGTCGTGGATACGTGCGGCCCGCAAAGGTGCAGACGCGGTGGGGGTATGACGCATGCAGTTACTATAGGCAATAAACTATATTTAGTCTACTAACTGCGTGGGATAGGCTTCGACGCATGAGCTCCGGCGATCTCCCGGCTGCCCTGCGCCGGATGTGGCGGGTCGCCCCGCCTTCGTCGAGGTTGGGTCGACCGTCCAATCTGGACATCGACACCGTCGTGGGCACCGCCGTACGGCTGGCCGATGCAGGCGGCCTGGATGCCGCGACTCTGCCCCGCGTCGCCGCCGAACTCAGGGTCACCGCGATGTCGCTGTACCGCCATGTGGGTTCCAAGCAAGAACTCGTGCAGCTGATGGCCGACGCAGCATGCACGCCGCGACCGCCGTCCGTCGGCTCGGCCGGAGCCTGGCGTGCGGACCTGCGGGACACGGTGACCGCCCTGTGGGAGTTGTACCGTCGGCGGCCATGGCTGGCGCACGTGCCGACCGAGTCGGCGCCGACCGGTCCGAATCAGATGGCGTGGCTCGACCGCGCCCTCGCCTCACTCGACGTCGGCAACCTGGGCTGGGACGAACGGCTGCGGATCGTCATGCTGCTGAGTGGCCATGTGCGACAGTCCATCTTGCTGACGCAGGACCTCGCGGCGGGACGTCCCGCCAACGAGGAGCAGGCGGCGAGCGAGGCCCGCTACGGGCGCGCGATGCGTGAACTGATCGAATCGGACCAATTGCCGCAGGTGTCCGCGCTTCTGGACTCGGACGTCTTCGCCGACACCGGCGCCTCCACGGAGGCCACCGCCCGCGCCGACTTCGATGCTGGGCTCGAGATTCTGCTCGACGGCGTCGCGGCCCGGCTTGAGATCACGTAGCCCAGCCCGCCGAGCGTCCCAGCTGAAGGTGTGAGTCAGGCGAACGCCGCGATGTGATCGCCAGCCCCGTCTTCGTACGTCCGCGGCCACCCGTTGCGCGATCGCACCGAGAACCTGATGTTCCAGACCCGACGTCAACGCAGTGGGCGACACGCGTCACGTCCGCCGACCAGGTGTTTCAGTGGCTATCGCGGCTGACGTCAACGAAATCGCCACCTGCTGTGATGGCGAGGTCCGCGCCGAGAGCGGCGGACGGGGTGTGCGCACCGGCCCTTGCCTTGCCTGCGGCTAGTTGGAGAGCGGTCTGCGCGCCTACGGCGGCGGTGAAGTCCATGGCGTCGTCGGCCCGCAGCCAGCCTTCGCGGGCAGTGCCGTCGGACCAGGCGATCACGGCGTGACCCCAGGTGTGGGGGCGAGGGCGGGGAGCGGCTTTCGCTGTCAGCCCGGACATCCGTTTGATTACGAAGGTTCGCACGGCCCGGACCTGCAGGATCGCCGCCAGCAGCGGCAGAGTCGCACGGACGGCAAGCGAGGCGGGAACGAGGCCGGAGGTCGCCGACACCGAGGGGGCCCCGCTCACCCGCTGCGCGGCGATGAGTTCACCGGAAGGGACCTCGACCGATGGTAGCCGCTCGCCGTCGGGCAAGGTCAGTTGATAAACCTCTCCGCCAAGACGGGTTTTTATCAACCGGCCGCCTTCGAAGCGGCGGCCACCCATCGCGAGGCCGTCCACGATGCTGGTGACGAGCGCAGCGCCGAGCAACCCTTCGTCAACAGCGGTCGAGGCGACAGCGTCCACGCGGACCCGGCTCGGCACGGGACGGTCCTCGCTCAGGCGAGCCACGACCGCCTCGGTTCCGACAACGCCAAACCCCGCGCCGGTCACCAGGGTGCTTCCGGCGGCGACCGCCTCGTCGTGCAGGGCAAACAGGCGTTGAAAGGCTATCGGGTCGTTGGCCTGGTCGACATAGTGGCCGCCCGGCATGCACGCGCGTGCGAGCAAGACGGAGCTCTCGGCATAGTTCCCGATGGTGTTGATGACCACGGCGGGCCGCTGCTGGGTGATCTCGGCCGCCATGGCGTCGGGACCGGAGGCTACCACAGTCTGCGAGTCGGCCTCCAACCCGAGGTCGGCTGCGGCTTCACGAAGTCGGTCGGCGTCGCGTCCCACCAACACTGGAATCGCTCCGGATGCCACGATTTGTCGAGCGACCGCCTGGCCGACCCGGCCGGTGGCGCCCAGAATCCAGATTTCACCTTGTTTCATGTCTCGTCCACTCCTTGAAATGTCTCACTGTGTCATCACTAGAGTAGCACTGTGATGTCACTATGAGACATCGCGTGGGTAGGATGCCGGCATGGCACGTTGGGACGCTGGAGCTGCGGAACGCCTCCGCATGGCGGCACTGGACCTGTTCACGGAGCACGGTTATGACGCCGTGACGGTGACACAGATTGCCGAGCGGGCGGGCTTGACCCGCCGAACATTCCACCGGTACTTCGCGGACAAACGGGAGATACTCTTCGCCGGCTCCGAGCGGCTGCCGCCCGCCGTGGCCGAGGCCGCTCTCGCCACGACTCCCGGACTTCCACCGCTGCCGACGGCGCTGTCCGCCCTGCGCGAGGTCGGTGCGGAAGTCAGCGCGACCGTCACCGATACCGGACGGCGCAGAGCGCTCATCGAGTCCAGTGCGGAACTCACGGAACGCGAGCGCAGCAAGTTGGCCGAGGTCACCACCGCGCTGCAGAGTGCCCTGGAACAACGCGGAGCCGCGCCAGCCGAGGCGCACTTTGCCGCACGCGTGGCCTCGCTCGTCTCCGAGGAGGCGTTTGCACGTTGGACCCGCGGAGAAGGCACTTTCCACAGGTGCTTCGACAGCGCCGAAGCGGCGCTCCACGCGGTTCTCACCACTGCGAACAACTAAACCTTCACAAGCAGATCCGTGGTGTCGGGCCGACGCGAGTGATCGCTTGAGAGGCTCCGGATCTACTTTCACTCGCACGTGATCTCAGAATCTGGCACGCCAACGTTCGGCGCATCTTTGACCCGAAGCTTGGTTCTTGCTGCTATCCGCTACGCACTCGGGTGAGACTGTCCGCGTGACCCCGCATGTTCGCTTAGCTGCTGGGGCGCGTCAGTCACTCGCATACGAGTGGGGCGAGCGCTTGCGGCGCCCAATCGGGCCAGTCCGCGCATGTCATGAGTAGTCCAGAGTCGAACTGTGCCACCTGGCGGATCGTCAAAGCTGAGTTGTCGTAGATGAAGGCGCGTTCGCATCGGGTGATCGCGGTTGCAGCCAGAGGCCATACCCGTCGGTAGCGGCCGCGGATCTTGTCCTCGGGTACTGCGTGGCCGCCATCGGCGACGCGGGAGGCCACACGGGACACGGCGAGGGATTCCGGGATCATCACGACGTACAAGGACACGAAGAATCCGTGCTGGTGGGCGGTGTCGATCAGGTCGAGTTTCGATTCGTGCGAGAACACGGTCTCGGCGATGAACGATCGACCGGATTCGATCAACGCGTTGCGGGTGGTGGCGGCGATTGTCGCGGCCTCGTACGAGTGCCGTTCGGGTGATTCGGGCCAGCGTGCGCGAGCGATCACGTCTGCGTTGACGAACACCGATCGGGGAAGCATCGGCTGCACGTGGTGTTCGATGAGCGAGCTTTTACCTGCCCCGTTACATCCGACGATGAGGTCAAGACGTGCGCTCACGCACGGCCCATCACGCGGGTAGTCCCGTCGGGGAAGTACTCGACGATGTTGCCGTCGTCATCGAGCGCGACCGACGACAGTCCGCGGGCAGCACGCTGGGCACCGAAATCGACAGTCGGCAGGCTCTCTGCAATACCGGCCTCGACTTCTGCGTTGAAGACGATAGATTCCTGCTCGGTGAGGTCCTCAGATGCCAGCTCTCCGGCAAGTGCCTGTTCCACCCGGCGACGGGCGTTGCTGGTCTGCTCGGAAACTGACTGACCGATTCTCACCCAGTGCTCGAGCTGCTGGCGTGCCGATCGGTTACGGCGCTGGCCGGCATCGGCAGCTGCGTCGACGAGCGTTCCTGAGAAGCGAGTCACCTTGTCGCCGATCGTCATCATCAACCTCCTGTAGCAATCTGCTACGGACAGCATAGCGTGTTCGGGCTCCCAGGGTCGACGGAGCGCGGGCGGGGCACCGCAGCCTCGCCTCCCCCACCGCAACCTCGCATACTCAATAGCCCTCTCGATGCGTCTTAGCAGCCTGCGCTGAGGCTGCTAAGACACATTGAACGTGCGGCAGGAGAACTGACGCTGCGAGCCGAAAGGTAGGGCTGCGGCCGCACAACACAAGAGGCCCTCGCGGCGAACCGCTGAGGACCTCTTCCGATCTATCCTTCTTCTATCTCTTGCTTGTGGAGCCTAGGAGATTCGAACTCCTGACATCCGCCTTGCAAAGGCGGCGCTCTACCAACTGAGCTAAGGCCCCGGGTGCCCGACGAGTCGGGCGGGTGGTCGTAGTGGGCCTAGGAGGACTTGAACCTCCGACCTCTTCGTTATCAGCGAAGCGCTCTAACCGCCTGAGCTATAGGCCCGTGAACCGAGATGGAACGTTACCCGACGCGACGTGAACAAACAAAACGGGTGGTCAACAGGGGTCTCGACTCCGCTCGACCAGCACGCTCGACCCGCGGACGGCGCACGGTCTCGACTCCGCTCGACCAGCAGGACCAAGGAACGCTCGACCAACGAGGCAGATACGCTCGGCCGAGCGGCCGGACGGGGTCAGTCGAGATCGGCGAGCGTCACCTCGAAGCCGCCGACCATATCGGCGCACACGTTGTAGATGTACGCCGAGATCGTCGCCAGGCCCGTCAGGAGAATCGCACCGATGATGCCGAACACCGCGGAGAAGCCGAACACCATGCCTGTACCGATCAGGTCGCCGGTGCTCTGCCCCTCGCCTTCGACGAGGGTGCCGAACGAGCTGTTGATCTGATCCCACACGCCCATGCCGCCGAGAACGCCGTACAGGACAGCCACAGCGATCATCCAGATGAAGAAACCCACGATCGCCAGAACGCCGGTCACCTTGAACACCGACCACGGGTCTACGCGACGGATCTGGACGGCGGCCCGCAACGGCGCACCGACCCCTGACCGCGACGGAATGGTCTGGCTCTGCGCCCGTGCCGCAGCCTTCGCCTCTTTCGAGGCCTCCACATGGTGGATGGCATCGAGGTCGGGGAGCTCGTCCCGGTTCGCCAACTCGTTTCGCGGGATGTTCCTCGTGTCCGACTCGACGAACGGCTTCGACTCCGTCGGTCCGCCCGGCGCCGGCTTCTGCTGCTGCGGGCCCCCTTGCTGAGAACTCGACGGCGTGGCCCCGGCTGCATTATTGCCCGCAGCGGCGGCGAGTGCGGCGCTGCTCGACTGCGGACGACTACCAGCGGGCGCCGACCCTTGAGCGCTCGGCCGAGCCGGGCCCTGCGGGGGGCCAGGCTGGTTCGCGCCCGGCTGATTCTTTGCGGGCTGGTTCTGGACTGACTGGTTCTGGACCGCCGGGTTCGGGCCGGACGAACCCGCCCTGTCCTGCCCGGCCGAACCCTGTCCCGACGAACCCTGCCCGGACGACGACGGTTCCGACGGAGCTTGCGCATTCGACGGAGAAGACGGCGCCGGTGCAGACGACGGTGCCGAAGGCTGCGCCGGACCGCCCTTCGCCGGGGCAGACGGTGTACTCGATACGACTCCGCGGGGCGGCGGACCGGCAGCAGGTCTGCTGCCGGTGTCGACGCCTGCGGCCTTGGCGATCTCGCCGGCCGTCTTGCCGGTCGACGAAGTCTTCTCGCCGCGCTTCCACGGCGGAACGACCTGGCCGCGTTCGACGTTCTGGTCGTCAGGTGTGCTCACAAGCAAATCCTCACTGGACGGGTGATGACACCCACCCTAAACGCTGTCGGCCGTCATTCTTCGTCTGCCGCGCCCTCTTCGGGCTCATCGGCGTTGCGTGCGATCGCCAACAGGCTGTCTCCGTCGGACAGGTTCATCAGTCGAACGCCCTTCGTCTGACGTCCCGCCTTGCGAACCTGCTTCGCGAGCGTGCGGATCACGCCGCCGCTCGACGTGATCGCGTACACCTCGGAGTCCAGATCGACGATGATCGCACCCACTAGGTCGCCGCGCTTGGGATCGTGCTGAATGGTCAGCACACCCTTGCCGCCGCGGCCCTGCGCCGTGTACTCGCCGATCTCCGTGCGCTTGGCGTATCCGCCCGACGTGGCGACGAGCAGGAACGTGTCCGGCTGTACGACGCTGAGCGAGAGCAACTCGTCCTCGTTGTTAAACCGCATGCCCTGCACACCGGACGTCTGACGGCCCATCGGGCGCAATGTCTCGTCGTCCGCCGTGAAGCGGATCGACTGCCCCTTCTTCGACACAAGCAGCAGATCGTCGTCGCCTGAACACAGTTGCGCGCCGACGAGTTCGTCCTCGCCGCGCAGGTTGATCGCCGCGATACCACCGGAGCGGTTCGAGTCGAATGCGTCCAGACGCGACTTCTTGACCAGACCGTTACGGGTGGCGAGCACGAGGTACGGCGCATCGTCGTACCCGGAGATCCGAATGACCTGCGCGATCTTCTCCTCCGGCTGGAACGCCATCAGGTTCGCCACATGCTGCCCGCGCGCGGTCCGGTTCGCCTCGGGCAGTTCGTACGCCTTCGCTCGGTAGACGCGGCCCTTCGTCGTGAAGAACAGCAGCCAGTCGTGCGTGCTCGAGACGAAGAAGTGCGCGACGATGTCGTCTTGCTTGAGGCCGGCACCCTGCACGCCCTTGCCGCCGCGCTTCTGGCTGCGGTAGAGGTCGGTGCGGGTGCGCTTGGCGTAGCCGGTCTCGGTGATCGTGACGACGACGTCCTCACGGGCGATCAGATCCTCGTCCGCCACATCGCCTTCGGCCGCGATGATCTTGGTGCGACGGTCGTCCCCGTACTTGTCGACGACGTCTTTGAGCTCGTCGCGGACGATAGCTCGCTGGCGTTCCGGACGCTCCAGAATGTCCTTCAGGTCGGCGATCTCACGTTCGATCTCGTCGAGTTCGTCGATGATCTTCTGACGCTCCAGCGCCGAGAGGCGACGCAGTTGCATCGCCAAGATCGCGTCCGCCTGCAGCTCGTCGATGTCGAGCAGATCCATCAATCCGGTGCGCGCGGCGTCGGTGTTGGCCGACGCGCGGATCAACGCGATCACCTCGTCGAGCGCGTCGAGCGCCTTGACCAGACCACGCAGGATGTGGGCTCGCTCCTCGGCCTTACGCAGCCGGTACCGAGTACGACGCACGATGACGTCGATCTGGTGAGCGACGTAGTAGCGGATCATCTGATCCAAGCGCAGCGTGCGAGGCACGCCGTCGACAATCGAGAGCATGTTGACGCCGAAGTTGGTCTGCAACTGGCTGTGCTTGTAGAGGTTGTTCAGCACCACCTTCGCGACCGCGTCACGTCGGAGGGTCACGACGATGCGCAGACCGGCACGGTCGGACGACTCGTCGTCGATCTTGCTGATGCCCTTGAGCCTGCCGTCGTTGACCTGCTCGGCGATGGACCCGATCAGGTTGTCCGGGTTCACCTGGAACGGGAGCTCGGTCACCACCAGTGTGGTGGTGCCCTTGTTCTCCTCGATGTCGACGACGCTGCGCATGCGGATGCTGCCGCGGCCCGTCATGTACGCGTCCTTGATGCCCTGGGTGCCGACGATGAGCGACGCCGTCGGGAAGTCCGGCCCCTTCACGCATTCCATGCACGCGTTGAGCAGTTCCTCTTCTTCGGCGTCCGGGTGCTCCAGCGCCCAGAACACCGCGTCGGCCACTTCGCGCAGGTTGTGTGGCGGAATGTTCGTCGCCATACCGACCGCGATACCACCCGAACCGTTGATCAGCAGGTTCGGGATACGCGACGGGAGAACCGTCGGCTCCTCGGTCTTGCCGTCGTAGTTCGGGATGAAGTCGACGGTCTCCTCGGTGATGTCGCGGAGCATCTCCATCGCCAGCGGCGTGAGACGGGCCTCCGTGTAACGCATGGCGGCCGCGCCGTCGTTGCCTCGCGAGCCGAAGTTGCCCTGGCCGTCGATCAGCGGATAGCGCATCGACCACGGCTGCGCGAGGCGCACCAAGGCGTCGTAGATCGAGCTGTCACCGTGCGGGTGGTAGTTACCCATCGTCTCCGAGACCGGGCGGGCCGACTTCACGTACCCGCGCTCCGGTCGGAAACCCGCATCGAACGACGCGTACAGGAGACGGCGGTGCACCGGCTTGAGTCCGTCGCGCACCTCCGGGAGGGCGCGACCGACGATCACGCTCATCGCATAGTCGATGTAGGAGTTCTGCATCTCCTGACCGAGGTCGACAGGATCGATTCGGTCGCCGGCACCGTCGCTGTTCAACGGTGACAGGTCGGATTCGTCGCTCATTGCATCACTTTCTTATGGGTCTCGACACCGGCTCGACCGGCACGGCGGTCAGCGTCTGTCGGAGAGTTCAGTCAGTCGGCAGAGGCCTACACGTCGAGGAAGCGGACGTCCTTGGCGTTACGCGCGATGAAACTACGACGTGCCGAGACGTCCTCGCCCATGAGGATCGAGAACAGTTCGTCGGCGGCCGCGGCGTCGTCGAGGGTGACCCGCTTGAGGACGCGGACGTCCGGGTCCATCGTGGTCTCCCACAGCTCGCTGGCGTTCATTTCGCCGAGACCCTTGTAGCGCTGGATACCGTCGGCCATGTTGATCTTCTTGTTCGCCTCGAGGCCTGCCTTGAGCAGAGCGTCGCGCTCGCGATCGCTGTATGCGAAGTCCGGGGCTGCGCCCTTCTGCCACTTCAGCTTGTAGAGCGGCGGCTGCGCGAGGAACACGTGACCCTGTTCGATGAGCGGACGCATGAAGCGGAACAGCAACGTCAGCAGCAGCGTCGCGATGTGCTGACCGTCGACGTCGGCGTCGGCCATCAGGACGATCTTGTGGTACCGCAGCTTGGAGATGTCGAACTCGTCATGGATGCCGGTGCCGAACGCGGTGATGATCGACTGCACTTCGGCGTTCTTGAGGACGCGGTCGATGCGAGCCTTCTCGACGTTGATGATCTTGCCTCGCAGCGGCAGGATCGCCTGGTACATCGAGTCGCGACCGGACTTAGCGGAGCCACCTGCCGAGTCGCCCTCCACGATGTAGACCTCGCACTTCTCCGGGTCCTTGCTGCGGCAGTCGGCGAGCTTGCCGGGGAGTCCGCCGATGTCGGTCGCCGTCTTACGGCGGACCAGATCCTTGGCGCGTCGGGCCGCCATGCGTGCCTGCTGCGAGTCGGACGCTTTGCGGATGATGGTCTTCGCTTCAGCCGGGTTGGCCTCGAACCAATGCGAGAGGTGCTCGTTGCACGCCTTCTGGACGAAGCTGCGAACTTCGGTGTTACCGAGCTTGGTCTTGGTCTGACCCTCGAACTGCGGATCGGAGACCTTCACCGAGATCACAGCGGCGAGACCTTCGCGGATGTCGGTGCCCTCGAGCTTGCCGTCCTTCTCCTTGATCAGCTTCTTGTCTGCGGCGTACCGGTTGACCGTACTGGTGAGCGCGGAGCGGAAACCCTCCTCATGGGTCCCGCCCTCGGTGGTGTTGATCGTGTTCGCGAACGTGTGGACCGACTCGGAGTAGCCCTCGTTCCACTGCATCGCGATCTCGACCTCGTGGCCGGTGCCCTTCGCGGTGAAACCGATGACGGTTCGGTGGATCGGCGACTTGCTGCGCTTGTTCAGGTGGCGGACGTAGTCGACGATTCCGTCCGCGTAGTGGTAGGTCCGAGTCTTGACCTTGGCGATCTTCTCGGCCTTCTCCTCGGCCGTCTTGATCGACTCCGCGAACTCAGCGCTGTCGTCGTCTGCTTCGATCTCGGCCTCGGCGTCGGCCTCGGTGATCCGCTCGTCGGTCAGCGTGATGGTGAGGCCCTTGTTGAGGAAGGCCATCTCCTGCAGTCGACGGGCAACGGTCTCGGCGTCGAACTTCACCGTCTCGAAGATGCCCGCATCCGGCCAGAAGGTGACGGACGTGCCCGTCTCGCTGGTCTTATCGCCCTTCTCGAGAGCACCCGGCTTCGCATACAGGTAGCTCTGGTGCCAGTAGGCTCCGTCGTTCTTGATGTCCAAGTCGACGCGCGTGGACAGTGCGTTCACAACAGAGATGCCGACACCGTGCAGGCCGCCAGACACCGCGTACGAATCGGAGTCGAACTTACCGCCGGCGTGAAGCTGGGTCATGATGACCTCGACGGCTGGCACGCCCGTCGCGTGCATGCCGACCGGCATTCCACGACCGTCGTCCACGACTTTGACCCCACCGTCGGCGAGCATCGTGACGTCCACTCGCGATGCGTGTCCCGCCATCGCCTCGTCGACCGAATTGTCGACGACTTCCCAGATCAGGTGGTGGAGACCTCGTTCGCCGGTGGAGCCGATATACATGCCGGGACGCTTGCGAACCGCTTCCAGACCCTCCAGGATGGAGATGGAGTCGGCACCGTATTCACCGGACTTCTTCGGCTTTTTGCTACTGCTTTCGGCCACGGAGGGTCCGCTCCTGTTCGTCTAGAGGGCAGGTTACTCACCAGTGTACTGCCTCAGGCGAACTAGATGACGGCGCGCCACGGCCTAACGTCTCCACAGCGCGATTTTTTTCGATTCCATCGTCTCCGTTGGCATCGACGCTCGATTCATCACGCTCTCGCGCGAAATGACGGCCCGGACGACGGTGCCCTCGGATCGGTTACCCGTAGGTGTCGCGCGGACCGCGTCCCGAGACATGCCGGGGTCCCTTGCGCCACGACGGCGCCTGCGGGCCGAAGATGCGCAGGCGCGTCACCACATTGTTGCCGACCGACGTCGCGATCTTCCCCAGAATCTGTCCTTGCATGTAGCGCAACTGGGTAGCCCACGCGGTCGACTCGGCCCTGATGTACAGGACGCCCTCGTTGAGTTTCTCCGGCTCGGCGTGAGCAGCGATGTCCTCGCCGACGATCGACGGCCACAGCGCGAACAACGCGCCCTCGGAGATCTTCGGCTCCCACCCGTGGTCTTTCGCCAACCGGCCTGTCAGCTTTCCCAATGGCTGAGGGTCACGGGGATCGGGACCGGCCCCCGACCAGGAACGACGCGAACGATCGCCACCGCGTCGGCGCGAACGGATAGGCGCTGACCGCCCCATGCCGACCGACTTCCCAGCCGCCCGCGCTTCGGCTCGTGCCTCCTCGAGCGCCTTGCGCGCCATCTCGTACCCGCTGCGCCCGGCCAGTGGATCCGGTGTCTCGTCAGTCATCGCTCCCCCTGCTTCGCTGCTCGAAGTCGCCTTCCTGCTGGTCGGGCTCGTTCTGCTGGTCGAAGTCGCCTTCCTGCTGGTCGAGCGAAGTCGAGACCCCCGAGACCGCCTCATCCCCCATCACCACCGACCTACGCGGACCATCGTCCTCAACGACACCGATCGAGATGCGGCGTCCGCCGACACGAGCCGGGATGTCGTCGGCGACGGCGGCGGTCACGAGCAGCTGCTCGGCGCCCTCGGTAAACGCGGCGAGTTTCTCGCGACGTCGTACATCGAGTTCGGCGAAGACATCGTCGAGCATGATCACCGGATCCACGCCGTCCGCCCGGAGAAGGTCGACGCTGGCCAGGCGCAAGGAGAGCGCGAACGACCACGACTCTCCGTGGCTGGCGAATCCCTTTGCGGGCTCGTCGCCGAGGATCAGTTCGAGGTCGTCGCGGTGTGGGCCGACGAGGCTCACCCCTCGTTCGATCTCCTTGTCGCGAAGTTCGACGAGCCTCACGGCGAGGACGTCGCGGATCGTATCGATCGATGCGTCGCCGCCCTCGGACGCGTCGACATCTGGTCCGGCGGCCGACCGGTAGGTGATCGTTGCGGGCCGCGAATGCGGCGCGATCGACTCGTACGCCATGCTGACCAGCGGCGCGAGTTGTCGAACGATCGCCAGGCGTGCGGCCGTGACCTGGGCGCCGAACTCCGCGAGCTGGGAGTCCCAGACGTCCAAGGTGTGGATGACCGAGTCGGTCTCGCCGCGCCGCATGGCAGCGCCTGCGGTCTTCAGAAGCGCCGACCGCTGCCGCAGCACGCGGTCGTAGTCGGTCTTCGCCCCGGCGGCCATCGGCCGAGTCTGGGCGACGAGCTCGTCGACGAACCGTCGGCGCTCGCTCGGATCACCGCGAACCAGCGCCAGATCCTCCGGCGCGAACAACACGGCCCGAAGGATGCCGAGGACCTCGCGGGTACGACGTACCGGTCGGGTGTTGATCGCCGCCTTGTTAGCACCTGACGCCGCTATCGCCAGGTCGACGGTGAGCTCTCGACCGTCGTTCTCCACCGTGGCCGACACCTTCGCGACGTCGGAGCCCGACCGTACGAGAGGGGCGTCCGTGGACACCCGATGCGAGCGCAGCGTCGCGACGTAGAAGAGCGATTCGAGCAGATTCGTCTTACCGAATCCGTTGCGGCCCACGAAGATCGTCGTCTCCGGAGCCAACGTGAACTCTGCGCTCGGCCAGGAGCGGTAGTCGCGCAGCGTCAGATCTCGAACGAACACGTCTCGGCGCAGATCAGCCCGGTAGACGCACAGGCATCAGCAGGTAGCTGAACTCACTATCGGGAGCGGCGTACAGACCTGCCTCGTCGGCGACCGGCTCGTTGCCCGAGGACGGACGCAGCACGGCCGGACGGATCGCGGCGCGGCGTTGACCGCTACCGTCGGGCTCGGGGTTGGTGAACCCGAATTCGACTGTCTCCGAACCGATCGCGGCCAGACCGTCGAGGAGATAGGTCGGGTTGAACGCAATGATGATCGGCTCGCCGTAAAAGGCGACCGGAAGCTCTTCCTCGGCCTTACCTGCCTCGTCGCCGCCCGCGGTCAGCATCACCGAGTCGCGGCCGAAGTCGAGTCGGACTTGGGCGCCGCGTTCGGCGACCAGGGCGACACGCTTGATCGCCTCGATCAGCGGAGCACTGTCGATCGTGGCAACCGACGTGTGACCGGCCGGGAACAGCTGACGGAACTTCGGGAACTCGGCGTCGAGCAGTCGCGTCGTGGTCTTCTTCGCGTTGTTCGTGATGCCCAGGATGCCGTCCGAGCCGATCGCGTGCGCGGAACCGAACGCCAGGTCGACGCTGCCGGTGCCGTCCGAGCCCGCCGATTTCGCGGCCTCGGACAATGTCTTGGCCGGCACGAGCGCCGCACCCGATGTTCCAGCCTCCGACGGGTTCCACTGCAACTCGCGGACGGCAAGACGGAAACGATCGGTTGCCGCGAGGACCACCTTGTCGCCCTCGATCTCGACGCGAACACCGGTCAGCATCGGCAGGGTGTCGTCGCGGCCCGCGGCGACAGCGACCTGCGAGACCGCCTGGGAGAACAGATCCGCCGGGACGCTGCCCGTGGTCTGGGGGACGTCCGGCAGGTCCGGGTAGTCCTCGACCGGCATGGTCGGCAGCGAGAACCGTGAGCTGCCACAAGTGATCGCGATACGGCTGCCGTCGATGCTCACATCGACGGGCTTGTGCGGGAGCGCCTTGGTGATGTCGGCGAGGAGACGGCCGGAGACCAGTACCGTCCCGTCCTCGGACACCTCTGCGGAGATGGTCTCGGTGGCGGAGACCTCGTAGTCGAAACCGGAGACCTGAAGACCGTGGTCTCCCGCGGTCAGGACGACACATCCGAGAACCGGGACCGGCGGACGCGACGGCAGGCTCCTGGCAACCCATGCGACGGCATCGGCGAACTCGTCACGCACGACACGGAACTTCATCTGCGGTGATTGCCCTTCTGCTGGCTTTCGGACGTGCGCTGCGACGCGCTCGACTCCGGTGACACGGCCGTGTCACCGAGTTCCACTCTAGAGCGAGGACCGTGGTGTATCGCAACAGCCTGCGAGATTCGAGGGGTCACACGGGTGACGTCACGTGCTCATCGGCTGTGTATGCACAGAACTACTTTTAGAAGAAGATCTCTAGAGAGAAATATTCAATAGAAGTAGGCGCTGTGGAATCTGTGGACTACACGCATTCGTACAGGTCAAGTCGGTGAAGATCCTGGGGACCGACGATGGACCGTGCCTGTGGATAACTGGGGTCGGTTGTGGACCGGTGTAGTTATCCACAGTGTGTACAACTCCTGTGCACAGTTCTGGGCCGGTTGGTCACCAACTTGTCCACAGGCTCGCCGCACACGCACCTGGGCTTTTGCTGTTGCGACACGCCGGGGGCGACACGACGTGAGTGCCATCGTGTCGCGCTCGCGTCCGCACTGGAGTCGCCGTCGGGACGCCACGCGAGGAGAGTCAGCGGTTGGCTCGCTGCTTGATCCGTGCCGTCAACTCCTGGACGTGGTCGTACACCTTGCGGCGCTCGGGCATCTCCTTGTTGATCTTCTTGACCGCGTACATCACCGTCGTGTGGTCGCGGTCGAATGCCTCACCGATCTTCGGCAGCGACAGATCGGTGAGTTCACGGCACAGGTACATAGAGATCTGGCGCGCCTGCGTCACCGGTCGCATCTTGCTGGGGCCACGGAGATCCTCAACGGAGATGTCGAAGTACTCGGCGGTGATCGCGAGGATGCTCGCCGCACTGATCTCGATTGCGCTGTCGTCCGGGATGAGCGCCTTGAGGACCACCTCCGCGAGGGACCGGTCGAGTTCGGCGTTCTGCAGAGACGCGAACGCGGTGACGCGGATCAGTGCGCCCTCGAGTTCACGGATGTTGCGCTCGATCTTCGACGCGATGAGTTCCAGGACGTCGTCCGGCGCGGCCAGCTTGTCCATCTGAGCCTTCTTGCGAAGGATCGCGATGCGGGTCTCCAAGTCGGGCGGCTGGACGTCGGTGATCAGGCCCCACTCGAATCGAGTGCGGAGACGGTCTTCGAGGGTCGCGAGCTGTTTCGGCGGCCGGTCGGAGGACACGACGATCTGCTTGTTCGCATTGTGGAGCGTGTTGAAGGTGTGGAAGAACTCCTCCTGGATGCCTTCCTTGCCCTCCAAGAACTGGATGTCGTCGATCAGCAGCATGTCGATGTCGCGGTACCGGCGCTTGAACGCCACCCGGCGGTCGTCACGCAGCGAGTTGATGAAGTCGTTCGTGAACTCTTCGGTCGAGACATACTTGACCCGCATCCCCGGGTAGAGACGCTGAGCGTAGTGGCCCGCCGCGTGCAGCAGGTGGGTCTTGCCGAGTCCGGACTCGCCCCAGATGAACAGCGGGTTGTAGGCGCGCGCCGGATTCTCGGCGACGGCGACCGCTGATGCGTGGGCGAACCGGTTCGATGCGCCGATGACGAACGAATCGAACGTGTACCGCGGGTGCAACGACGTCGTGCTGGCCTCGGCGGGAGTCGTGACGTCGCGCTCGTCGAAGTATTTCGACCACTCTCGGCGCCCCGCCTGCGGAGCTTGAGGCACCTCGGAGTAATTGAGCGCCGAGAATTCGTTCGCTGACGCAGCCGCCGCCTGCGTCGTGTCGGTGTCGAGACTGGGTCGCGTCGGCGTCGGGGTCAGGGCGGACTCGGCGGGCGCGCCAGCGATCTCCTCGGGTTCGGCGACGCGGACAGCGATGTCGACGGTCTGCTCGAGGTTCGCGCTGAGCGCGGTCCGGATCACTTCGCGGAGATTTCGCTCGATCTGCTCTTGGACCAGCGGCGTCGGTACTGCGAGCAACGCGAAACCCTCGGTCAGGGTCAAGGGCTGGACCAGCGACAACCATGCCTTCTGCTGTCGCGACAGCGGTTGTCCACTCGGCGTAGCGGATTCGCCGGTGAGTTCAGTGACGACCTGCTTCCAGACGTCGCTGAACGACTCGCGATCGCTCGCCATCCGGTGCCCCCTTCTACAAACGATCCACAACCTTGCGTCCTAAGAGGTTGCCACGAAATGCCTCGCCAGCGCGAGTTGTCCACACAGTTATCCACATCTGTGGAGAAGGCTGTGAACAAATTTCATATGTGTAATTCATCGACTGCGATCTGAGCAGGTCGCAGCGGGTTTGATCGCGGCGTAGTGGTCCAGTACTGTCGAAAGGTCGCCTAAGCGTGTGTGCAGGTCATCTCGTCGTGAGATGAGACCGGTACCCACTGCCGGGCAGAGGACCACCTGCAGTATCGACTCAAGGAGCACCCAGTGGCTAAGGGGAAGCGTACTTTCCAGCCGAACAACCGTCGTCGTGCCCGCGTGCACGGCTTCCGTCTGCGCATGCGTACTCGCGCCGGCCGCGCAATTGTGAACGGTCGCCGTTCCAAGGGCCGCGCCAAGCTGACCGCCTGAGCCGGCGCGTATCCGATCGCAGCGATCGGTGACCGCCGCCTCCAGGCGGATCTCGCGGAGATCCGATTTCACCCGCACACTGGCTAAAGGTGTGCGGGTTTCGGCGCGTGATCTGGTGATTCACCTGGCCCCGGTGGGCGCCACTTGGCCCGATCAGTCCGGCGTTCGGCCCGGCGTCGCTTCAGTCGGCGGTCCGTGGCTCGGCCTCATCGTGTCGAAGAAGGTAGGAGACGCCGTCACCCGTCACCGGGTCGCACGGCGGCTGCGTCATGCCTTCGCCGAGGTCCGCGACGAGTTGCCGGTCGCCGAGACATTCGTGGTGCTCCGGGCCTACCCGTCGATCGTGCGGTGCTCGTCGAACGAGTTGGCCGGTCAACTGCGGGAGGGCTTCGCCCACCGGAAGGCCACGGCGGCGTTCGCGCACGTGACGCCCGATCATGCGCGAGCCGCCCGGTTCGTCGACGAGGGGGCTCGATGAGCATCGGCCGTCGCATTCATCTGTTTCCGCGTCAGGTCCTCGTCTTCGTGATCGAGTTGTATCGGACGTGGATCTCTCCGACCCGGATGCCGACGTGCCGGTTTGAACCGACATGCAGTGCGTACGCCGTCGAAGCATTGAGCAGACACGGATTCCTGTGGGGTTCGGTGCTGTCGGTGTGGCGACTTCTCAAATGTGGACCCTGGCACCGACCCGGATACGATCCGGTGCCCGAGGACGGTCCGCGACAGTGGCTCGCCGCGACAGTCGGCAAGCAGCAGACTTTGGAAAGCGGCGCCAGCGCGCCAACTTCAGATAGGGGTCAGTGAGCCGTGCTCAATTTCATCTACTACCCGGTGTCCTGGATCATGTGGGTCTGGCACTGGCTGTTCGACAAGGTCATGCCGGACTCCCCGGGTGGTTCAGGCGTCGCATGGGCGCTGTCCGTGGTGTTCCTCGTGTTCACGTTGCGCGCGATCCTGTACAAGCCGTTCGTCAAGCAGATCCGCACGACGAAGCAGATGCAGGAAATCAACCCGCAGATGCAGGCGATCCGTAAGAAGTACGCCAACGACCGGGTCAAGATGACCGAGGAGATGCAGAAGCTCCAGAAGGAGCACGGGTTCAATCCCCTCCTCGGTTGCCTTCCGATGTTCATGCAGATCCCCGTGTTCATCGGTCTGTTCCATGTGCTGCGCTCGTTCAACCGAATGGGCACCGGCACCGCCATGCCGATCGGCGGCACGAGCGAGGCGATGACCGCCGACCAGACGCGATCAATCGGCAACTACGCCTTCAGCGCGGATCAGGTGCAGAACTTCCTTGATGCGCGCCTGTTCGGCGTTCCATTGTCGTCATTCATCACCGAGCCGGTCGAGCAGTTCAAAGCGTTCGTCGAACCAGGTAATGCCATCGACTTCACCCGGTGGCAGATCGGTGTGGTCGTCGTCCCGTTGATGATCGTCGCCTCGATCGCCACCCACATGAACTCGCGTGCATCGGTAGGCCGTCAGACGGCGGCAGCGTCAGACAACCCGCAGACCCGCATCATGAACAAGCTGGCGTTGTACGTGTTCCCCCTGGGCATCCTCGTGACCGGCCCGTTCTTCCCCGTCGCCATCCTCTTGTACTGGGTGAGTAACAACCTCTGGACGTACGGCCAGCAGCACATCGTGTTCGGTCGGATTGAGAAGGAAGAGGAAGCGGCGAAGGCCGAGAAGGAAGAGCGACTCAGAGCGAACGCTCCCAAACCGGGAGCGAAACCCGGCAGCACCAAGCGCGGCGCCACCGCGGTCGCAGACGCTGACACCGCCGTCGACGACGAGGACATCTCGGACGCCGCGCCCAAGACCTCCCTGAAGAAGGGTGCCGGAAACCGGAAGAAGGGTTCCGGGCAGAAGTCGGGCACCGCTCAGGCAAAGGGTTCACAGGAAGAGGATTCGGCGGAGACCAGCGACTCCGCGGCTGCGACACGTCCGGCCGCACCGCCGAAGAAGCCTGCTCCAGGGCAACGTCCGAGCAGGCCCGGTGGTGCCCGACAGTCGGGAAACAAGCGGAACAAGAAGAACAGGCAAGGTCGCAAGCGCTGACGCCGTTCCCTGACGCAACGACCATTCGCAGAAGATACAAGAGGTACGAATCATGACAGGTGACGCTGTGCAGACCTCCGTCGACGCCGACGAGGACGTGACCACAGATGTGGCCGAGGAAATCACTCCCGAGCCCGAGATCGCGGACGACGATGACCGTTTGATCGAAGAGGGTGAGATCGCGGGCGACTACCTCGAGCAGTTGCTCGATGTACTCGATTTCGACGGCGACATCGATCTCGATGTGGACGGCGATCGAGCGATCGTGAGCATCGACGGCGGCAAGGACCTGTCGAAGCTCGTCGGTCGAGACGGCGAAGTGCTCGACGCTCTTCAGGAGCTGACGCGTCTCGCCGTTCAGCAGGCGACCGGCGACCGTAGTCGCTTGATGCTGGACGTCGGCCGTTGGCGTGCTGACCGCCGTGAACGGTTGGCCCGTCTCGGAGCCGAGGTGTCCGAGAGAGTCCGTGACAGTGGCGAGCGTGAGTCGCTTGATCCGATGACGCCGTTCGAGCGAAAGATCGTCCATGACGCGGTCGCCGCGGTGGACGGGGTGACCCGCGCGCGCGCGGGCGCCCACCCCACGCGGGGTGGGGGGGTCATAACGGCGTGCGGCCCCCCCTCCCCGATCTACTGCGCGGAAGCCCCGCCCGCCGGGCGGGCACTTCTCTCGTCTCGGGGCGGGAAATCACATGAGTGTAATTTGATGTGTTTCACGTGGAATACCACGGCACGGCCGACTCGGGGTTTCACGTGAAACTCAATGGACTGAGGATAGATGACTGAGGAAGAACGAAGCGTCGAGTGTGAGCCGACCCCAGCTGTCGCGGAAGCCGTGTTCGGGGATCGGCTCGATATGGCGATCACCTACGCAGAACTGTTGGCAGAACAAGGAGTTCTTCGCGGGCTCATCGGACCGAGTGAGGTCCCGCGGCTATGGACTCGCCACATTCTCAATTGCGGCGTTCTCAGCGAAGTGATCGATGGCGGTTCCGCGGTGTTCGATATCGGCAGCGGCGCCGGCTTGCCGGGGATTCCGCTCGCCATCGCGAAGCCGGACGCGTCCGTCACCCTCATCGAACCGCTCCTGAGACGAACCAGCTTCCTTGAGGAGGCGGTATCCGAGCTGGGACTCGAAAACGTCACAGTGACACGAGGTCGCGCCGAAGAGAAGGCAGTGCTTGCCACCGTCGGTACGGCAGACGTCGTCACCTCGCGTGCGGTCGCTCCTCTCGAACGCCTCGCGGGATGGTCCGCTCCCCTGATCCGAGTCGGCGGGCGCCTCGTCGCGCTGAAGGGACGGTCCGTCGCCGAAGAGATCGATCGTGACCGCACTGCCGTGAAGAAGGTTGGGATCGTCGATCTGTCGATCACTCAGTGCGGGGTCGATATCCTAGATGAGCCGACAACTCTCCTGATCGGATCGAGAGTCGGGACGGATAAGGATGCGGCGGCTGCACGTCGAGCCGCACGTCGAGCCAAGAGAGGTCGTTAGAGGATTGGTGTCATTTCGGCGCAGGGCGCACAATGGACGCAACGACGTAAGGAGCTCCGGGGTGCCCGAGAACGAATCTGAAGTTTCACGTGAAACTCCGCCTACAACACCCGAAGGACCCTACGCAGATACTCCGATCGCGGCCGCGGCTGAACGGGCCAGTCAGCTACTGACACCCGGCGGCGCCGGCACCCTTCCCCGCCCGAAGCGTCCGCGGATCATGACGGTGGCCAACCAGAAGGGCGGTGTGGGTAAGACGACCTCTGCGGTCAACCTCGCAGCCGGTCTCGCGATCCATGGACTCGGTGTTCTTGTGATCGATCTCGATCCGCAGGGCAACGCGAGCACTGCGTTGGGTATCGATCACCGACAACCGGGAATCGCGTCCGTGTACGAGATGCTTCTCGATGAGGTCCCGCTGAGGCAAGCGATCCAGAAGTCGCCGTTCAGCGAGCGTCTGTACTGTGTGCCGTCGACACTCGATTTGGCCGGTGCGGAGATCGAACTCGTCTCCCTCGTGGCCCGCGAGAGTCGCCTGCGGAACGCGCTAGATGAGGATCTGCTCGTCGAGTACGGCATCGATTATGTACTCATCGACTGCCCGCCGTCGCTCGGTCTGCTCACGGTCAACGCGATGGTCGCGGCACAGGAAGTCTTGATTCCGATCCAATGCGAGTACTACGCACTTGAGGGCGTCGGACAACTTCTGCGCAACATCGAACTGGTGCAGGCGCATTTGAACAAGGGCCTGCACGTGTCGACGATCCTTCTGACGATGTACGACGGCAGGACGAAGCTGGCCGATCAAGTGGCCGCAGAGGTCCGCGGCCACTTCGGCGACACGGTGCTGTCGGCGATCATCCCCCGCAGCGTGAAGGTATCCGAAGCCCCAGGCTTCGGCATGACGATCATCGAATACGACCCGGGTTCACGTGGGTCCATGAGTTACCTCGACGCGGCGCGCGAGCTCGCGCAGCGCGCAGCGGTGGAAGGCGGTCTGGCGTAATGGCGCAGCAACGGGACTCGCAGCGGCGTGGAGGTCTCGGTCGCGGTCTGGCAGCACTGATTCCGACCGGTCCCACCGAGGAGAGTCAGGGCACGAATACCCGTCGGATGGGATCTGCTGCGGCAGACGTCGTCATTGGCGGCGGCGCCCAGCCCTCTGCAGCGGCCGGAGCGAAGGTCGACACCGAGCTGATTCCGTCCCGTCCGGACGAGACCGATGCCTATGTTTCACGTGAATCAATCGAATCCAGGGGCTCGGACGAAGCACAGACTGTGCCCAGCGAGATCAATCGAGACGACGTCGGCGCCGTCTACCGCGAGATCCCGCCGTCGGAGATCGAGCCGAACCCGCACCAGCCGCGCACCGTCTTCGACGAAGATGCGCTCGCCGAGCTCGAGCACTCGATCCGCGAATTCGGCTTGATGCAGCCCATCGTGGTTCGGGAACTCCCCTCCCCCACGGTCGACGGGATCCGCTATCAACTGATCATGGGCGAGCGCCGCTGGCGTGCAGGCACCAACGTGGGTGTCGCGGCGCTGCCCGCAATTGTTCGGGAGACCCCCGACGGCGCCATGCTCCGGGACGCGCTGCTTGAGAACATCCACCGCGCCCAGTTGAATCCGCTTGAAGAAGCGGCGGCATACCAACAGCTGCTCGACGAGTTCGACGTGACACACGAAGAACTCGCGAGTCGCCTCGGTCGGTCGCGACCTGTCATCTCCAACATGATCAGACTGCTGCGCCTGCCTATTCCTGTGCAGCGCCGCGTCGCCGCCGGAGTCCTGTCTGCTGGACACGCGCGAGCACTCCTCGCGCTTGAGACTGGTAGCCAGGCACAGGAAGAACTCGCCGCGCGGATCGTCGCCGAGGGCCTGTCGGTGCGCGCCACAGAGGAGGCTGTCACCCTTGCTAACCGCGACGACGGTGACACACCTACCGCGGCTCCGCGCCGCCGCCAGCAGATGCAGATGCCCGGGCTGCAAGACGTCGCGGACCGTCTCTCTGACCGTCTCGACACGAAAGTGACCGTGAGCCTCAGCAAGCGGAAGGGCAAGGTAGTCATTGAGTTCGGTTCGGTAGATGATCTCGAACGAATCGTGACTGTCATCGCGGAGCAGACAGACAACGCAAAGTAGTCCGAATTATCCGTTTTACCAGCGATGGCCCGGAGCTACGGCCTTGAAACGTCACAGTGACTTATAGACACTATCGCCCTCGACGGGGCGCGACACGGGAGCAAGAATGAGTGTGCGGGTGGTACCCCTGGAGCTCGAGAAGTTTCAGACTCTGCCGTCGCACACCCGCCGCTGTGTCTTCTGGGAGATGGATCGAGCAGACGACGCCACCGCGGATCAGACGGGTCCGTATGAGAGCGAATCGTTCGACAGCGGGCTGACCGATCCTGGACGGACGTCAGTCGACTACGAGAGCGAGTTCGATAAGGAAGCGTGGATCTCGGGACTGCTCCTCGAGTGGGGAACCTGCGCACAGGTCGCCATAGAATCGAGCACCGGCAGCGTTGTCGGGACGGCCTTCTACGCTCCCCCGGTTCGAGTGCCCCGGGCGAGCCGCTTTCCGACTGCCCCCGTTGGTGCTGACGCCGTCCTACTCTCGACTGTCACCACCGTGCCCGGATTCGAAGAAGTGGCTGTGGCACTCATGGATGCGGTGGTCGCCGACGTCGTCCATCGTGGGGTCCGAGCAATCGAGGCTTTTGGCTTCAGTGGTTCACGTGAACCCCTCGAGCGAGACCTCGTCGGCCTCATGCTCGGCAACGGGATGGACAGCGATGCCTGCCTCGAGTGCGTCATGCCAACGCAGTTCCTGATCGACTCGGGCTTCGAGACCGTCGCCGCGGATCTCTATCTCCCACGTCTACGGTTGGAACTCGATGAGGGGCTCCGATGGAAGTCGGCGGTCGAGCGAGCGTTGGAGAAGCTCGTCGTCGAGGCTGCGGTAGACCTGTCGGGGAGCACGCCGAGTCCCGTCGGATGACTTGAGGCCGGAGGCCGGGGGTCGGTATCCCTCGCGTTCGTGCTCGGCATGGTTCGCGGGAAACGTTCACATCACGTGCGGCCGGAGCGCGAGAGCTCTCGGTGTCGCAGAGATGAGAACGGCCCGGCGGGAACCGGGCCGTTCTATGTTTCACGGGAAACAACATCGATGTAACTCAGGGCGTGATGCGCTCCGCAGCCAGGAGATCGGCGAACGTGTATGTGCCAGTCGGGCGATCGTTCTCGCCGAGAAGGTAGAGGCGCTTCACTGCGACGAGGACGGCCTCGGCAATCGTGTCGCGCTGCCGAGCGTCGTCGAGGATAGCGGCGTCGTGCGGGTTCGTGATGTATCCCGTTTCGATGACGACGACAGGCATGCGCGTGGTCCGCAAGATGTTCCACGTGCGCTCGTGCGTGCGGCAGTCGAGAAAGTCAGTGCGGGCGACGAGCTCGCGCTGGATGAAGCTGGCGAGGTTGCGCCCGATCGTCGAGAACGATCCGTGCGTGTTGCCGAAGTAGAACGAGGCGACGCCGTTGGCGCGCTCGTTCGGGTAGTTGCCGGCGCGGAGCGAGATCATCAGATCCACGTCCGCGAGGTTGGCGACACGAGCACGCTCTTCGTCGTCCGGTGTGGACCGACCATCGTGCGATAGGAATGTCTCCATCCCGGCGGCCGACATGCGGCCCTCGAGTCGTGACGCCAGATCCCACAGGACACTCGCGTCGGCTTCGGAGTCGGAACCGGGATCGATCAGGATGCGCTTGCCGGACAGCCGTGGACCTGACCGGCGCACCAGCTCTTCCTCACGGATGGCGTGGGGTGATCCGCCCGTGATGCGCGTACCGAGACGATTGAGCGAGCGGATGGTCTCCGGTCCGCAGATGCCGTCGGAGCTCAAGCCGTACTCAGTCTGGTAGAGGCCGACAGAATTGTGCGTCACTTCGCCGAACTGTCCGTCGACCATGCCGTGGTAATAGCCGAGGTTCTGCAACCGAGACTGCAGGGTTGCGACGTCGTCCCCCGTCATCGGCGCCGACAATCGGTACAGAAGGACGCGACTGCCGAGCTGGTAGGACGCCTCGCGCAACGCGGTGTACGTGGCGTTGCCGACGAGGCCGTCGACGATGAGGCCACGCTCTTGCTGGAATGCGCGAACCGCGCGGTCGCATTCCGCGTCGAACACTGCTTCGGGTGGGGACCACGGGCTCCGCTCGTCACCGGGTGTGGCGGTCGGCGCCGAAGGCAACAGTCCTCGTGTGGCAAGGATGGCCCGAATCTCGGCAACCGCCGAGCCGTGATCGCCGAGTCGCAGTACCGGCATGGAGAACCCCACTCTCTCGCATAAAGTGTGACGGCCGCCGACCGGGTGGCCGGCGGCCGTCACTGCACCGCTACATTCTCTCAGGTCCCTGTCGATGCCGACAAACGAAGACGTGCATCGAGACCAACTGTTATGTGCCCAAGCGCATGGGTCACTTGAGAACGGGTTCTAGCTCTCGCAGGATCGCGGCCTTCGGCTTCGCGCCCTGGATCGTCTTCGTCGGTTTGCCGTTCTCGAACAAGATCATGGTGGGGATCGACATGATCTGGAAGTCACGTGCGATGGCCGGGTTCGCGTCGACGTCGACCTTGGCGACCGTAATCGTCTCCGCGTTGTCTCGGGCGATCTCGTCGAGAACCGGGGCGACCATCTTGCACGGACCGCACCAGGTGGCCCAGAAGTCGACGAGTACGGGCTTGTCGGATTCGAGGACGTCGGACTTGAATGTCGCGTCGGTGACGTCGACAGTGCTTCCAGCCATTTTTAACTCCTTGTTCGAGGTGTGAAAGAAACTAGTTCAGCCGACGTGCTCGGCGAGCCAGCGTTCGGCATCGATCGCTGCCGAACATCCGCTACCGGCCGCGGTGACCGCTTGGCGATAGGTGTGGTCGACGAGGTCGCCGCATGCGAACACACCCGGAATGTTGGTGTACGTCGATCGGCCGTCGACCTTCACGTAGCCGTCCTCGTCGAGGTCGACCTGGCCGCGCACGAGTTCGCTGCGCGGATCGTGTCCGATGGCGACGAACATGCCGGTCGCTTCCAGGGTGCGGGTCTCGCCGGTGACGGTGTCGGTGAGCTCCAGTTGGCTGACCGAGTTCTCCCCCTTTACCGCAGCGACGGTCGAGTTGGTGATGAAGTCGATCTTGTCGTTGTCGCGGGCCCGCTCGAGCATGATCTTCGACGATCGGAACTCGTCGCGACGATGGATCAAGCTGACCTTCCGCGCGAACTTGGTGAGGAAGGTGGCCTCTTCCATCGCCGAGTCGCCGCCGCCGATCACGGCGATGTCCTGTTCCTTGAAGAAGAAGCCGTCACACGTCGCACACGACGAGACACCGCGGCCGAGGAGCTCCTGCTCCCCCGGGACGCCGAGGTAGCGTGCCGCAGCCCCCATCGCGAGGATCACTGCGCGAGCCCGGTAGATCTCGCCGCCGACCTCCACCTCTTTCACATCGCCGTCCAAACGCATCGCGTCGACCTCTTCGATTCGGAGGTCGGCTCCGAAGCGGATCGCCTGTTCGCGCATCTCGTCCATCAGCTCGGGGCCCTGAATGCCCTTCTGGAAGCCGGGGAAGTTCTCGACTTCGGTGGTGGTCATCAGAGCGCCGCCGAAGGAGATGCCTTCGAAGACGACGGGCGACAGTTCGGCGCGGGCCGCATAAATCGCGGCCGTGTAGCCGGCGGGGCCGGATCCGACGATGATCAGCTCGTGGATCTGGTTTTCGGTGTCGCTCATCAATCCTCCGTGTCGCAAGTGCGCCCGCCGCTTCTCGCGGGCCGCTAGGTCCAACACAAGGATATGGGCTGGTGTTCCCGCAGCCCGTTCGGAGGTGGCGCAGACCGAGGTACGGGTCGATCAGTCTGGCTGGAAACCACGGATCACATTGAGCATCCGTTCACGGACGGCGGGAGGAATCGGAAGCTCTTCGTCCCGTATCAACTCGAGGTCGGCGTTCGTAGCGTCGAGAGCCGCGAGGATGCGTTGGGCGTCGGGATCGTCGGCGATCGCAGCACGCACCCGGTCGGCGGTTGCGGGGTCGAGCTGCCCGGAATGGAAGTCGATGAGAACCTCAGTCGAGTACGGGGGGCTCGGATGTCCCCCGTCGTGCCTGTCGACTCCGTCCTGCCCGTCGACCTCGTTGTGCTCCATCTGACTGCGTCCGCCTCCGCGTGGTTGGTACTTCGATTCCATCACTGATTAGACGCGCAGGAACCCGTTTCGGTTCCGTTGTGACTAGTTCGGGCGTGGCGGGACGAGGATAGGTCGGATCAAGGACGGCGGGTTCAGAGTCCGAACTCACCGTTCCGTTCGGAGGTGACCGAGAACGAGCGCTAGCTTCTCTCGGCCGCGATTGGCCCGACTCTTGACGGTGCCGGGTGGGATACCGAGTGCAGCTGCGGTCTCGGCGACCCCGAGGTCGTAGATGTGCAGCAGGATGATCACTGTGCGTTGATCGGGAGGAAGCACGTCGAGCGCATGCCCGATCGAGAGTGACAGATCGACATCGTCGATGCGATCGAGTGGATCGACGAGCGAGTCGTCCTCCTCCATGAGCGGTGAGGTCGCGTGCGACTTGTTGCGTCGGAGACGGTCGAGCGCCGCATTGAGGACGATGCGGTGAAGCCAACTGGACACCGTGCTGTCGAACCGGAAGCGGGCCGCCGTCTTGTTCACCGACTCGAGTGCGTCCTGAAGGGCGTCTTCGGCGTCGTCCATGTTGCCGGTGGTCCGTAGAGCCACCGCCCACAGCTTGTTCTCGTGGCGTTTGAACAGGACTTCGAAGGCTGTGTGGTCGCCGTTGATGTGGTCCCGGAGCAACTGGTCGTCGCCGCGGGAATCTGTGATCCCCCGATGCATGTCGATGAATCTAGGCCCGCCGTCGGAGAAAAATGCCGGTTTCTACGTACTTGTGGATAAAGTCAGCGCGCTGTGGAGAACTCCACCGAATTCTGTGGATAACGAAGGCATTTCACACAATGCGGTGGGTGGTGTCGAGGATCGGGGAGTGAACCAGTGGTCCGGGCCAGATTGCCTCGACGACTCGACGACTCTTCGGCTCGGACGCAGCGGCTCGGCGGGCAGTCGGCCCGGAACGGGGTGCGTCACACCGCGACCCCGGCGCGGGTAGACCTGGTGTTCTAGACACGCGAACCCTAGTAGCTACTATATCAATAATACCTACTAGAAAGTGAGAATCCTCGTGACTGCCACCTCGCACGCCGCCACCGCCGAAGCGACGCCTGCGCCAAGTCGTTGGACGCTACCGATCGTGCTCATCGCTCAGTTCGTCACACCGATGACGATCGCAGGCACCGCCATCGCCTTGCCGAAAATCTCCGGCAGTCTCGGCGCGCAGCCCACCGCACTGCAGTGGGTGGTCAACGGGTTCAACGTCTCCTTCGCGCTCGGCGTCCTCGCATGGGGATCGCTCAGCGACCGCATCGGCTACCGCCGCACGTTCGCCATCGGAGCAGCCCTGTTCGCCGTCGGGAGCATCATCAGTTCGGTCTCGCCCGCCCTTGCGCTCCTCGATGCGGCCCGCGTCGTGGCAGGTGTCGGCGCAGCAGCCATCCTCGTCGGCGCCAGCTCGATGCTCTCGAGCGCCTTCGAAGGATCCGCCCGCACACAGGCTTTCGCCCTGTTCGGAACCATCAACGGTCTGGGCCTCGCACTGGGCCCGACCGTCTCAGGACTACTCGTCGCCGGCGTCGGATGGCGCGGAGTCTTTCTCGTCCAGGCAACCGTCCTTGCCCTCACAGCGCTCGGCTCACGCGTACTGCCGGGCAGAGACATCACCGCTCCGGACGGCGAACGCACGCCGATCCTGCAACTGTCGCTTCTGCGCAACCGGGAGTTCCTCGCGATGTGCCTGGTACCCGTCGCGGGATCGATAGGCTTCGTCACCTTGCTGACCTATCTTCCGTCCGCGCTGAGCGGCATCACGTCGATGAGTCCGGGTACCGCCGGCCTGACGATGCTCGCGATGACCATTCCGGTGCTGCTCGCTCCGACTGCCGTTGCCAAACTGATGAACACCGTCCGCGCGGTGACCGTCGGATCGGTCGTGTGCGCCAGCCTCGGCGCGCTCCTGCTCGGCAACGCCGGCCTCCTGCTGCTCTCAGAGACCCGTTCCATCATCTGGGTCATCGTCCCGATGTTCCTGGTCGGCCTCGGCTTCGGCCTGCCGATCGGCCTCGTCGACGGCCACGCGCTCGCCGTCGTCCCCGCCGAACGAGCCGGAACAGCGGCGGGCCTGCTGAACTTCTTCCGGATCGGCAGCGAGGCGCTCTTTGTCGCCGCGTATGCCGTTCTCCTGTCGAGGATCGTCAGACAGCACCTCACGGGGGCGGCTGCAGAACAGACGGCTGCAGGCCAGCCGGGTCATCCCGACACCTACCAGAGTGCATTCGGCACCACAGTGCTCTGCCTCATCGGACTCCTCGCTGCAGTGACACTCGCTATTGTGCTGGTCCGCGGGGTGAAGAACCGAGACCCGCGGAAGGCGTGAGGACTGTGCCACCGCGCTGACCGACGTCCACGTCAACCGCAGCGATACCATGGATGCCGTAGGTGCTGGCGTTACAGAGAGGGATGCGGTCCTCATGGCGGACAAGGATGGGCATCCAGATGTCGACGAGTTCGACCTGTCGAAGATTCTGCACGCACTCTCTGACGAGAACCGACGCAGTGTCATCGTCCAGCTCGCCGAACAACCCGATGACACCGAGCAGTTCTGCAGCGTGTTCGGTGTGCCGTGGGCACAATCCACCCGCACTCACCATTTCAAGGTGCTGCGGACCGCGGGACTGGTCTGGCAGCGCGACGTCGGCAACGGCAGGATGACGCGTCTGCGTCGTGATGATGTGGAGAAGGTCTTTCCCGGCCTGCTCGACCAGATCGTCACAGCAGATCGTGCAGCGCGAAGCCAAGGAGCAGCCGGGCCGGCGCCACGGAAGCCGGCCGACTGACTCCGGACCGACGCCGACGGTCATCGAGTACGTCGCCGGCCGCTTCTCGGCCGAGACGTATCATGTCACCATGGCCCGCATGAAGGAAGTGTCCGACGATGTGCTCATCGCCGTCGATCCCTCAACCGCGTACGAGCACGTCAGCGACGTCACGCAGATGCCTCGGTGGAGCCCGGAGAACACCGGCGCCGTGATCGACGAGTCTCCGGGCGCGGAGCATGCGGACGACGCTTACGTCGGCATGACGTTCGTCGGGTCGAATGCGCGGGGCGGTGTCCGCTGGCGAACGCGGTGCGAAGTGACCGCGGCCGACCGTGGTCGACGGTTCGCGTTCCGAGTGAGTGAATACGGCTTCCGCAGGCCGTTCCTCAAGGTCCCCATCGCGTCATGGGCGTATACCTTCGAGCCGGTTGCCGGCGGGTGCCGCGTCACCGAGACGTGGACCGACGACCGGGGCTGGCCCGATGTCGTTGCGGCGATCTTCGACCGCATCGCCACACGAAAGCCCGGCTTCGCGGAGTTTCAGCGAGACAACATCCGGCGGACGCTCGATGGCCTGAAAGCCGAACTGGAGCGTTAGGAAGCCTCGTCGTCGAACGTGGTCGGCGCTAGAACAGTCGTCGGTGGGTCGCCACGAACATGGCGGTGACCACCTGGTGAATGGCATCGATGCCGAACAGTTCGAGGTCGTACCCCTCCTCAATCGGTTCCTGTACAGCGGTCTGCCAGTCGACGAGTAACTGGGTCAGCGCACCGACCAGCCCGATGGCGGCGAGACGCTGAGTGGGTGTCGGCTCGTGCCCGCGGCTGGCGAAGCCGAGAATGAGGTCGGCCCAGCCGTGAATTGCGCGGAGGCGAAGCTCCTCGAGTTCGGGGCTGACCCCGACCACTTCGATCAAGATGACGCGGGCACGTCGAGGGTCCTGTGCGAGGACAGTGATGAAGCCACGCAGTGCCTCCTCGGCCAACCGCGGGATCAGCTCTTCCGGAATCGGCCCGTCCGGTACTTCGAGGCTGTCGAAGACGGTCGAAGCGGCGGTGAGCGTCGCATCGCGTGCGGCGTCGACGCACGATTCGTACACCGCGCCGAGCAGCGCCGCGCGGTCGTCGAACGATTCGTAGAAGTAGCGTTGAGTCAGACCGGCCTCGGCGCAGATCCGCTTCACCGACACGTTCGGGTAGCCGAGGGTGCCGAACAGGTTCAATCCCGCGTCGATCAGCGATGTGCGACGTTGCAGGTGCCGATCTTGCGCGGTCAGTCCCCCGTACGTCCGTCCCCCTGAAGTGTTCGTCATCGATCATCATCGTAGGCGGACCGTGGGCCGCCGGACCGCTGACCTATTCTCGAGTCCATGAACGACGAGCAGCCGTCGGCCCGCTGGAAGGCCGCGCGATCGATGGACCGCATCGCGGTTCCGGGCGAACTACAGGTGACCAAGACCCATGTGGTATTCGAACCGAAGGCGCGGCGCGCACAGGGCGCACGGTTCTCCGTCGCGTTCACGTTCGTTGCCGGTGTGGGGACGGTGCCGGGCACCGGGAAGCTCTTGAGCGGCGGACGACGCGAGCGACTCTGCCTTACGCTCGGCGACGGCTCCGAGTGGTTGTTCGTCGTTCCCGAACTCGACGCCGCCGTCGAGCGCATCCGGAGTTCGGTACACCGCTGACTGACGCCTGCGTCGTATCGGCGCACGTCACCGAGATAACGTCTGGGATTGCTTCTTCCGATTGTTCCAGCGCGAGATGCACCGTCCGACATACGGACTCACGAAGGCCGTCGGAACGTAGGCGGCATCATCCCGCAGGCACCGCAGCCAACGGGGAATCGACATTCCAGGTGGCGACGTCGACGATCTTGTCGCGCAACGATCTGAAGACGGTGTCGACGGATGCGGCGGCCACTTCGGTATCCGGGTGGGTGGCGTTGAAGTCGAGCCCCGACTCGTCCTTGTTTATCCACATGAAGACCTCGCGTGAGGGCGTGGCATTGGCGTACACGGAGAAGTCGTGTTGTCGTGCGAGTTCCGCGCCGGGAACGCGCGAGACGTCGACATACGACAGCATCGGCGCCGCGAATCCGTGGTCGACGGGAAACGACGGATCATCCGCGAGTAGATCGATCACCGGGAACACCGGCACGCTCTCGAGTCGGCGGGCATCTCGCATCGCAGCGTGCGCAGCGGCGGCGACTTCCTCGAACGAACCTCGGGCATCGAATTGCACGGGGACCAGCGTCACGTACCAGCCGACGGCCATCGCGTCGCCGGGCGCGGATCGATCGGCGCGGGGGACGAGCATCGTGAAGAGCTCGTCGCCCGTCAACTCGTAGTGCACTTGGCCGAGTACTGCGAGCAGTGCACTGCCCGTGTTGGCACCCGCCTGCTTGGACGCGGTCGCGAACCGGCCGGCCGTCTCCGAGTCGACGAACGACGAGTGCACCAGAATCCGGCCCGGCGCCGACTCGTCGGGTGCGAGCCCGAGCGGTAGTGGGAACGTCGGCATCCCGCCTGCGCGTTGGACCACCTCGCGCCAGTGCCTTACCGCGGGGTGCTCCGGAGTCAGCTCCGCTGCGGCGGTACGCTGCTCCGCGCAGAACTCCGGATACGGACGCACCGGTAGGCCGACGAATTCGACTCCTTCGCGCGCAGCGGAGTAGCGGGACACGATCTCGAAGAAGCTCACGGCCTGCGAGACACCGTCGGTGAACATGTGGTCCACCGCAATGATCACGTCGAAGCGCGGCGAGTCCGCGTCCTTGTGCGCGTTCTCGATACCGGTCGCCGCGAACTCGAATGCCGCCCAGTCCTCGAGGCCCGGCACATGAGCCATCAGATGGTCTTTGACGGTGATGCCCGGGTAGTCGTCCGAGGTCGCGGTGACGGCCAATTCGATCTGCTCGGGTCGCAATGTCCGCCCCGCGGGCCGCATATCGCCTGAGATGTCGAATGCGGTGTGGAACGATTCATGCGCGCGGACGAATTCATTGAATACGGACGCGAGGACGCTGGCATCGAAATGGTCATAGATTGTAAAGGTGGTGAATACCAGACGGCGGGTGCACGCTTCGCCGTCTATGCCGCTTCGGAGGTGGTCCGCCTGGATGAAGGACGTGTCTACGCCCAGGTCAGGAGCCTTTCTCATAGCGTCGCGCGTCGCCTTGTCTGGAGACCAGGTGATCCAGTTCCCAGGTAGGCATTTCCAATGTTCAGCAAACCCCGACTTCATTTCCATAATGTTGGTCGATTGCCTATCGGTTCAACAGACTAACCCGTAGTGAGAAAATACACATTGACGGCTCCGAGTCGCTCGACGCATAAATCGCCCATTTCGGCCGAACGGGAATTGCGAATGTGTTCGCCTGTTGGAAATAGACCATTCATCGCACCGTCGACGGGCCATGCCGGGAACGGCTAGTCGGCCCAGATTCCGGACGCACCGCGGCGGTGCGAGCCCACCACATGGGTGTCGACGATGCCCAGCGCTTCCATGAGAGCGAACATCGTCGTCGGACCGACGAATCGGAAGCCCTTCTTCCGGAGTGCCTTCGACAGCGCTACTGATTCGGGCGACGTGGTCGGAACGTCGGCCATGGTCTGCGGTCGTGGGGTGTCGGTGGGTTTGAACGACCAGAGGAAGGCCTCGAGCCCGCCTGCCTCGCGCAGGGCGATGGTCGCCTGCGCGTTGGTGATGGTGGCTTCGATCTTGGCGCGGTTGCGGACGATCCGGGCGTCGCCCATGAGGCGTTCGACATCGTCGGGCCCGAACGTGGATACGGCGTCGACGTCGAAATCGGCGAACACCTCTCGGAAGGCGTCGCGCTTACGCAGAATCGTCGCCCACGACAGGCCTGCCTGGAATCCCTCGAGGCACAGGCGCTCGAAGTGTGCAAACTCCCCCGACACCGGTATGCCCCACTCGGTGTCGTAGTAGTCCTGCATCATTCCCGGCGTGGCGCCCCACGGAGTGCGGTGCAGTCCGTCGTCGCCGAGAACGGTGCCGGGTGTGGTGTTGCCGGATGCCGGGTCTGCGGGCATCAGTGCAGCGACACGCGATCGATGATGGCCTGGAATCCACTGTTGCTCTGCGGAAGCGAGGTCATCCACACCACGAAATACTGTGCCTCCCCTGGTGATTCGACGTTGAGGGTCGTCTTCTTGTCGTCGACCGACCCGTTGCCGACCTCGGTCGTGGCGTCCAGACTCGTCGGGTTCCGCGAATCCGTGGTCCGCAGTTCCACGTTGAAGCCGGGGGTCGGTGTCTCGATCGTCACTGACTTCACGGTGGCGGGCGATGCGAGCCGGAACATCAGTCCGAGACCGTCCTTGAGCCCCGCGAAATCCGGTGAGCCGCGGTAGTTGTCGGTCTTCCACCCGGGCGCTTCGCCAGTCAGGATGTGCTCGAGGTTGGCCGACGAGTCCGGCGGCTGTTGCGACGTGTCCAAGAGAGACACCGTCCGTACGTCGATCGGTGCGGCGGGCTTATCGTCGCCGCCGGGCGGCGGCGCGGCAGGCGCGCTCGACGTGGTCCCCGGCAGGAATGAGTCCATGCCTGCATCGGGATCGTCGGACGTGCCGAACAGGTTCGTCGCGGCGACGATGATCGCGATTATCACGAACAGGATGAACAGTCCGCCGCCTGCGAGCAGCGCGGTGTTCCGCTTCCCGGACTCGCCCTCCCCCATCAGGCGTTCCTTGCGGGTTCGGCTGATCGGGGCCACCGACACGGGGGCCGGGGTGTCCGCGAGCCTCGGCAGCATGTCGGTCTGCAGGTCGATGACCGTCGCCTGGTCGAGGACGTGCTGAATGGTCGCGGCCGTTCGGATCCCGCGATCGCCTTCCAGCGCGCGGGCGGCGACGGCGGAGATCTCGAACGGGATGTCGGGTTTCGCGTCGCGAGGCACCCGTGGCTGAGTCGGGTCGGCGGGATCGGGTTCGGCGATCGCCATTCCGCCGACCGGATCGGTGGTCACCGCGGTCGTGACGAGTCGCTTGCCGGCCTCGCCGTCGAGGGTCCAGCGGCCGAGCAGTAATGCGTACAGGACCGCGCCGAGACCGCGGACGTCGCTGCGACGGTCGTCGTCGGGCATGATTGCCGGGAATGCGAGTACGGCATCGCCTGCTGTGCTGACTCGGATTCGATCGGGGTGGTCGATGGACAGGACCGCGCCGGCGCGATGAGCAGCCTCGGCGCCTGCCGCCAGGGCACGCACTGCGCGGGCCGCACCGGTCGCGGACGGGCCGGTCGCAGCCACGTCGGCGAGTTTGGAACCCGGGATCCATTCGGTGACGACGATGCCGCCGGACGCGCTGCGCACCACGTCGAGGACACGTGCGACGCCCGCCGAGTGCAGCTGCCCGAGCCTCCGAGTCCGGTGCAGGACGGCCTGTGGCCCCTCCTCGATGGGGTCGCGCTGTCCCGGAGCGACCGGCGGGAACTTCTGGCCGGGGTCGACGAAGGTCAGGCCGACCTCCCGGTCGAGCCCGATGTCCTTCGCTCGCCAGAAGGCGAGACCGCGTGCGCCGCCCTGTGGTTCGAGCAGACGGTAGCGGCCACCGGCGACGGCGGCCCCGGGGATGAGGCGAGGACCCCGCACCTGCTGAGCCGGTTGTGCCTTCGGCGTCATGGCGCGCGTCGGATCGGTGGACGGGCGCGGTGGCTCCTCGCCCGATCCGGATCCGGTCATCGGCTGTGCTCCTCGGGGACGCAGGGGTGGCTGCGACGATCCGGGGCGGCGCTGCGGTGGGCCCGCGAGGCGACTGCGAACCACCGGGATCACAGCCGTCTCGCCTGCCGCACCACCTGTGAAGGCGGAGTATTCCTGCCAGGTGGCTGTGCCTCGGTCGAAGCGACGCCGGACGTCTACTTGTCCAGCGTACGGGAACGACTCCTCGCCGGAGACCCGCGGGAACTGCACTGTCATCGTGGGCGAATCCACGTCGCCGTCGATGGTGGGCGGGGCGAGTCGCGGAACGAAACGTCCGACGATCCGCATCACCGCGTTGCTGATCGACACCATCTCCGGGATCTTCAGGGCCACCAGGAGTAGGTAGACGACGCCGAGCGCGACGACGGCCGCGATGATCAGGTAGACCAGAGAACCGATCTTGCCCGCATGCGTCGACATGCGCGCGAAGCCGGTCAGTTCGGAGATTCCCCACACGGCGGCCACGACCGCAGCGGAGACGCCGATCGTGAGCATCGTCGGTCGGGTTACGTTCTTCATGGCTCGACCGCCGAGGCGCTTCTTCAGCAGAAGGTGGCCGACGATCGCACCGACGGCATAACCGAGGCCGTTCGACAGCGACAGCCACCGCACCACCATCGCGGGATCGTCGAACAGGACCGGCCCGAGGAACGACGACCCGACCTTCACCGCGGTGATGCCCAAGACCATCACGGTCGGCGTCCAGGCGTCCTCGCGGGCATAGAACACGCGCAACTGGACGAGGGTCATTGCGTACGGGATGAGGGTGAATGCGCCCCATGCGAGAACCGAGCCGACCTGGGACGCGGTGTCGGCGTCGAACTCGCCGAAGTTGAAGATCGCGACACCGGTCGCGGGACCGAAGAACGTCATGAACGAAACGACGGGTACGAGTGCCACGATCGTCAGTCGGGTCGCCAACGACATGTCGTCGACGACGGCCTCGGTGTCGTCGGCCGCCGCATTGCGTGACATGCGCGGCATGATCGCGGTCAGGATCGTCACCCCGAGGACGCCGTACGGAAGCTGCAGTAGCTGCCAGTGGGTGGCGTATGCGGAGATGCCGCCTGCGCTGGCGCCCGCCGCGATGTTGTAGGTGACCATCAAGCCGACCTGCAGGATCAGCACGTAGGCGATGATCGCGACCGCCATGTTGCCGAACGTCCGCAGGCGGGTGTCGATCCCCCATTTCCAGCTCAACCGCACCCCGACCTTCTTCAGGTACGGGAGCAGGATCGCGACCTGCGCGACGACGCCGAACGTGGTGCCGATGCCCAGCACGAGCAGCTTCGGGTCGGACATGGTGACCGGGTTGAGGCTGATCTCGCCCGGCATGAGGAAGAACAGGACCAGGGTCGTGATCTGCACGACGTTGTTCAGCACGGGAGCCCATGCACCCGGTTTGAACAGGCCCTTCATATTCAAGATCGCGATGAACAGCGCGGTCAGGCCGTAGAATATCACTTCGGGGAGCAGCAGATACGCGAGCGACGTGGTGACGTCGCGATTCACTTCGCCGTCACCGACGTTCAACGTCGTCAATACGGGAGCGGCGACGATCGCGACGACCGTCGCGACACCGAGGACGACGACGGTCAGGCTGAATATTCGGTTGATGAAGTCGGCGCCGCCGTCGGCGTCCTCGGCTTCGGCACGGACCAGGACCGGGATGACGATCGCGGTGAGGACGGCGCCGAGCAGCGACTCGGAGATCATGCCCGGCAGCACATACGCGGCCTGGAACGCCGACGACAGTGCCGGGCCGAGCATCGCCAACACGAGGACGGTGCGGACGAACCCGGTGACACGGCTGGTGAGCGTACCGATGGCGATGGAACCGCCGGTGCGCATCACGCTCTCGTCGGACGGGGTCTCGACTTTCTTGTGCTCGGTCGTCATCCACGCTCTCCGGGGTCGGGCTCTTCGCGTTCGTCTGTGTCGGTCACGCGCTCGGCGGCCAGACGCTGCTGGTAACCGATGGAGGCGAGCTGACGTTCGTGCTCATCGGGCTCGGGCCTGTCCTCGTCGGCCGGGTCGGGTTCGCCGCGGAATCGGTGCCATAGGCGTCGCGCCGTCAGAAGTACCAGGATGACACCTGCGGCGATCGTGATCCAGAACAGTGCCTTCCCGTAGGCGTTCGCGTAGATCGAAAGATCGACCGGACTGCTCAGCGGGACGTTGTTCGTCGTGACGAGGGCGATGCGGACGGTCGCCGGCTGCGAGCTCGACGCGTGCGTGGGCAACTGCAACTGTCTGGTGCCCTGGGCGGGTATCTCGACGACCCCGACGTCGCCGACACTGAGCTCGGACGGTGCGGTGATGTCCAGGCTGACCTTGATCGGCAGAGCCAGCTCGTTGCGCACCACCAACAGCAGCGGACTCCGTTCGGACGCGAGCGTGTACCGCCCACTCGGATCGAGCAACGACACCGACTGCTGCATGTGGGTCACTGTCGACCCGACCGCGGCGAGGCGTTGCGGGCGTTCGATGCTCGAGACGATGCGGCTGGTCGTCGACGGCGTCGAGACGGTCCGGAGGAGGTCCGCGCGCAGCGGGTCGACGTACTCGGCAGGCGTGAATGGCTGGTCGTGACCGGTCGCGAACGAGTCCTCGAGACGGCCGATCAGTGCCACATCGCGTCGAACGTCCGTCAGGTCCTTCGACGACAGCGGGTAGCCGTACGCGGCGAGCTGATCGACGTCCCCGGGTACGACGAGATCGGCTGGACGTTCGGCCCTACCGAGTCCGGAGACGACGTCGGTGAGCGGGACGGGGTCGGCGGCGCCGGAGGCGACCATGAGTCGCGCGGTGTCCAGGAGCGAGCGCGCGTCATCGGAGGTAGGTGACCAGTACGTCGGCGGCATCGTGAATGCACTGCGCCCGGTGACCGCGGTGACCGGGTCCGACGCAGTCGACTCCGATTCGTCTGCACCCGATTCACTTGACCCCGACTCGCCCGGGGTCGGTGCGGCGACGTCGAGCATCGGGAAGGCCAGCGACGCGGCCGCCGTCTGACGCCGACTCACCGCCGACTCCCCCGCGACGGACGGCCGCTGCCAGTTCGGGACGAATGACGGGGCGACGGGACGGTCGCCGATGGCTCCGAGGGCTGCGCTGACACCGGGATCGTAGGTCTGTATCGGCAGTCCGCCGGACCGATAGCGGCCGACGAGACCGGACCCGCGGCGTTCCTGACTGTCCGGATCCACCGCTGTCGCGACGACGGCCGCGGCGTCGGAGCCGTCCCGACCGTTGAGCAGCGTCCGTCCCCGCGGGGACACGGTGCCGGTCGCGGGAAGGGTAAGGCCGCGGACGGTCTTGACGCCGAGGATGTTGTCGACAGTGTCGTACGCGCCCTGCAACGCCATGTCGGTGAGGTGGTCGTCGCCGATCCGCTCGAGAGAGTCGAGCCCTGCCTGTGCGTACGGGAGCGCGGTGACGCACATGCTGGACGCCACCCGGGTGAGGCGCTGCAGCCACTTGCGGGCGGTGGACGAGCCGTCGCCCGGTCGAGTCGCGGCGTCCGGGTCGGACGGATCCTCGGTGATCGAGTAGCCGGACGCCATCGACTGCACCGTGCTCACCAGGTCGGGGTCGACGGCCAGACAGATCGCGTTGTGCACACGATTCTCGGGTTCATTCGCCCCGTCGTCGCCGATCCCGGCCACGGTCTCGAGGGCTTGGAGCGACTTTCCGAGTCGTCCGTCGTCTTCGAGCGAGGACGTCAGGTCGTCGCCGACGAGTCGGATGTCGGCAGTGTCGCCGCCGAGGGTGCCCGCCGCCTGCTGCGGCGGTGCAGCCAACGGCCACACGAAGGTGAACGCGGCGGGCCTCGTGTCGTTCGCGGCCACCGAGCCGTCGCGGCCGAGCAGCGGAGTCGACTCCGATCCCGATCCGGGATCGACCCATTGGCGCGCCCGCCCCCGGTCGGCGGGCAGCGAGAGGACCGGGAGCATGGTCCGTGAATCAGCGATTCTGGCCTGGCCTCCGTAGTCGGGGGTGCCGTTGACGTTCACCAACAGCGGATACACACCGGCCTGCGAGATCTGCAGGCCGCCGCCCGAGAGGGGGACGTCGACGTCGAAGTCGACGCTCTCGTGAGGCGCGAGGGTGGTCGCGACCTTCGTGAACGGAGTCACCGTGTCGTAGACGGACGCGTCGGCGCCGAGCACGGTGCGCAGATCGGTCGACGTGACCGGGCCCGAGCGTTGGAGACGGACGATCACGTCGTGGATCGGCCGGTCGAAGGTGTTGGTGACGCGGCCGCGGACCCCGACCGTCCGCCCCGACGAGCTGGTGACGGTCGACGGCGTGACCTCGGTGAGCGCGACGGACGCGTAGTTCGCGTCGGGGTCGTCGCCGGGGGCCGCGGACGCGGTGCTCGCCGGGCCGATGCCCGCGAAGGCGAGAACGAATCCGAGAGTCAAGAGAACTGCGGCCGCGAACGCCGCGACCGAGACGCCGCGACCGCGCCGGTCAGCTGTCACCGGTGGCCGGTCGCCGCGGTCGCCGTCTGCGCCGCCGGGATCTGACCGGTGGCGGCGGCTCGTTGCGGCGCTGGTTGCGGGCGGCTGCGGCTTTCTCATAGTCGTTCGGCTCGGTACGGATACAGCTGGCTTCCGACTGAGCCAGCCGACTCGGGTCGCTCCGCAGATCGGCGATCACAGACTCGGCCATCCGTGCGAGACGTCGCTCGTCAGAGTACGTGAGGCGGCGGGGCAGTTCGGTGAGCGGCACCCACGCGACCTCGCTCACCTCATAGTCCTCGTCCGAGAGTTCACCGCCGGTGAACCGGAGAAGATAATGATGCACCGTTTTGTGGATGCGGCGTCCGTCGCTGACGAACCAGTAGTCGATCTTACCGAGGGGCGCGACGATGGTCCCTTCGATGCCGGTCTCCTCGGCGACCTCGCGCATCGCGGTCTGTTCGGCCGTCTCACCGGTCTCGATATGCCCCTTGGGCAGCGACCACATGGTGCGGCCTCGGCGGTCGACGCGGCCGATGAGGGCGGCGCGCTGATCGTCGAAGGGAGCGTCGATGTCCGAGAGCACGAGCCCGCCCGCCGAGGTCTCGCGGACGGTGCGCAGCTTCGGAGCCGAATCGGCATCGGCTGGGGACCGTCCACCGCCTCGGCGCGCGCCGTTCGGTGTCGGCGACGACGGCTTGTTGCCTTTGCCGCCGCCGTTGTTGTTCTTTCCGGTGTCACCCCCCTTGCCGTTGCCGCTGTCGTTGCGGCGGTTCCGGTTCGCGAGATCGGATGGCTTCGGCGTCGACGGGCCGGTGGCCGTGGGTGTCGCTGCGGCGGAGTCGGGCTTGGCGGTGTCGGCGGGCCGTCCCGAACGACGTCCCCGCCTGCGGCGACCTCGGCGATTGCGGCGGTTGCGGGTCGGCTGGTCGGTTCCGCCGCCGGTGACCGGTTTTCCGCCGTCGCTTGCTGCCGGAGCGTCGGAGGCGACGTCCGTATGGTGCAGCGATGGTTCGGCGGACACACTCCGATGCTAGCCGCTCGTCACCGTCTGTTAGCCATGGCAGGCTGACCGTGCTCGCCGCGTCGGCGAGTCGGTAGTCTTCTATCCCATGACCGACAGCGCGCAGAGCAGCCGGATGAGCGACGAGCAGCGCGCCGAGCGCCGTACCCGTCTGCTGGCGTCCGCGGCCGTGACGTTGCGTTCTCTCGACGAGGTACTGACTCCCCTCGCAGCCCGTTTCGCCGACCGCGGACACGAGTTGTACCTGGTGGGAGGCTCGGTGCGGGACGCAGTGCTCGGCAGGCTCGGCAACGACCTCGACTTCACGACGGACGCCCGACCCGAGGTGATCGCCGAGACCTTGAAGGGTTGGGCCAGCGCGGTCTGGGACACGGGTATCGATTTCGGCACGGTGAGCGCACAGTTCGGCGACCAGATGGTGGAGATCACCACGTTCCGGTCGGACATCTACGACCACGTCAGTCGTAACCCGGTGGTCACTTTCGGCGACACTCTCGACGGCGACCTGATCCGCCGCGACTTCCGTGTCAACGCGATGGCCGTGCGACTGCACGCGGACGGCCAGCAGGAGTTCTGTGATCCCCTCGACGGGCTGACGGACCTCCTGGCCGGTGTCATCGACACGCCGGCCGCTCCGGAGACTTCGTTCAACGATGATCCCCTGCGTATGCTGCGCGGAGTCCGTTTCGTCGCGCAACTCGGTTTCGCGTTGACACCGCGGGTGTTTGACGCGATCGGTGCGATGGTCGACCAGATCGATCGGATCACCGTGGAGCGGATCCGGGTGGAGTTGGACAAGATGATCCTGGGCGAACACCCGATCGACGGCGTCGACTTGCTCGTCGAGACAGGTCTGGCCGACCGCGTGCTGCCGGAGATCCCGGGTATGAAGCTGACGATTGACGAACACCACCAGCACAAGGACGTCTACCACCATTCGTTGACGGTCCTGCGGCAGGCGATCGACCTGGAGACCGGCGATCCGGATCTGGTCTTACGCTGGGCCGCACTCCTGCACGACATCGGCAAGCCCGCGACTCGGCGCCACGAGGACGCGGGCGGCGTCAGTTTCCACCATCACGAAGTGGTGGGGGCGAAGATGGTCCGCAAGCGGATGCGGGCCCTCAAGTATCCGAAGGCGGTGGTCGAGGACGTCGCACAGCTGGTCTTCCTGCATCTGCGCTTCCACGGGTACGGGGAGGGCCGATGGACCGATTCGGCGGTCCGCCGGTACGTGACCGACGCCGGGCCCCTCCTCGATCGCCTGCACAAACTGGTGCGGGCCGACTGCACCACGCGCAACAAGCGTCGCGCCCGAAGGCTCCAGGAAACCTACGACGACCTGGAGCACCGGATCGCCGTGCTGAAGGAGGCCGAAGACCTGGACCGGGTCCGTCCGGACCTGGACGGCAACGCGATCATGGAACTGCTGGACATCCCGCCGGGCCCGCTCGTCGGCAAGGCCTGGCGCTACCTGAAGGATCTGCGTCTGGATTCGGGCCCGATGTCCCGCGACGACGCCGAGGCGGCGCTGCGGTCCTGGTGGTCGGAGCAGTCGACCGACTGACCGGCTCCACCGCACCGCTGCAGTGACCCGATCGATCGATCCACAACCGGGGTCGCAAGGTAGATTCGTCCCATGTACTGCAGTGAACTCGGGAATCAGTGGCACGCGGCGCGTGCTGAGCCGTCGCTCGCTCACCTGGACGCCGCATCGGCCGGCCGTTCGTCGCGCGCCGTGATCGCGACGATCACGAAACACCTTGAGCGGGAATCGGAATGGGGCGCGTACGTGGCCGCCGCGGATGAGGCGGACGCACTCGCCGCCGGTCGTCGCGCGCTGGCGTCGCTGGTCGGCCACACGCCGGAGGAGTTGTCGTTCCGCGACAGTGCGCGTACGTCGTTGCGTGCGCTGCTGAACATGTGGGTGTTGCCGATGTCGCCGACTGTCTGGGTGGCGAAGAACGAATTCGGACCGAACCTCGCGGAGTTCGAGCGACGTGACTTCGCAGTGCGCGTGCTGCCGGACGCCGACGTGTACGGGCATGTGGATGTCGATTCGCTGGAGAACATGCTGCAGTTCGACCAGCCGGACTTCATCCACGTCTGCCACATCGGGTCGGCGAGCGGCGTGGTGCAGCCGGTCGCCGAGATCGTGGAGGTCGCGCACGCGGTCGGTGTCCCCGTCGTCGTCGACATGGCGCAGTCGGTCGGTCACGTTCCGACGGTGACCGGCGCGGACATCGTCTACGGAACCTCACGCAAATGGTTGACCGGTCCACGCGGTGTCGGGTTCGTCGCGGTCCGCGCCGATTCGTTGGCCAGGACCGAGGTGGACTCGTCGGATTCGTTCATCGCCGGTCAGCTCGGTCTGGGAACGGCCGTCGCCGAAGTGCTGGAGTTCGGGCAGCAGAAGGTGTTCCGCGAGCTCGCGGCCATCGGCGAGACGACCCGTGAACGTCTGCGCGGTGTCGGCAGTTGGGAGGTCGTCGAGCCCAACAGCGAGCCCTCGGCGCTTGTCACGTTGGCGCCGCCGCCCGGCTGGGGCGTCGCGGATCTCGAGGCCGCGCGCGACAAACTGCTGGAGACCGGGATCCTCGTGACGGCCGCCGATTCGTGGCGCGCTCCTCTCGCGGGCGACCAGCCTCATCTGCGTATCAGCCCTCACCTGGATGTTCGGCCGGATCAGCTCGACGCATTGGCCGCCGCGATTCGCACGATGGGCTACTGATCGGCGTCAGTTTCGGCGACACGCCGCGTCTCGTGGAACGCGACGCGGAGTCGCTGCGTCTAATTGAGTATGGACGGGGTAATCGAGTATGTCTTCGGGGCCGGTGACGGCTCGACGTCCACGTGGCTGTCCGCGGCAGACCTGGATCTGGACGGCGACGGCGTCATGGACGCGGTCTCGCTCGATTTCGACGGTGACGGGATCGCCGACGATGCGATGGCCGACACGGACGCGGACGGAGTCGCCGATCGGTCCGCGCTCGACCTGGACGACGACGGTGTGCCCGAGATCTACTTCTCCGACGATGGATCCGGGTTGTGGGAGCGCGGGGTCGATCGGCCTGCGGAGCCTTCGGCGTCGCCTGCGCCGAGGACCGCTGGCGAATCGGTTCTGGACACCGATGGTGACGGAGTAGCCGACACCGTGCTGATCGACACGGACGGCGACGGTTTCGCCGACGAGCACCGACCGGCCCGCGACTGATCACAAACCCCGGAGCAGCGTCAGACTTGCGCCTGTTCTCGTTCGACCGCCGCCGGGTCTGGCCCTTCGACGACCGCGGGATTCGCCCGCCAGACGACCAGAGCGCTCGCCAGGTATACGACAGTGCCCGCGACGACCAGCGGGATCGAGAAGCCGTCCGCGGGGATCGAGACGGCGGCGATGAACATGGCTGCGACGAACGCCGAATTGAAGAGAGCGTCCTGGACGGCGAACACCTGGCCGCGATATGAGTCGGGCACGTCGCATTGCATGGCGACGTCGCCGCACAGTTTCACGGTCTGCCCGACGAGCCCGAGCAGGGCCGCGCCGGCGAGCACCGTGTAGGCGGTGAGCGTTCCGACGAGCGCTTCGGCGAGCCCGCCGCCGATGAGAGCCACCGCGACTGTTCGCCGTCTGCCGAAGTGGTGGACCGACCACGGTGTGACGACGGCTGCCAACAGAGCGCCTCCCGCTACGGCGACGCCGATCTCGGCCATGGCTTGCACGTCGGTGCCGAGCGGTGCGCCGAGGTCGATGTTGCGGACGACGATCAGCAACATCAACGTGTTCATGCCGAACACCAGTCGGTGGACGCCGATCGCGCCGAGGACGACACCGACGCTCGGATGATCGATCACGGCTCGCACACCGTGGGCCAGCCCACGGCCGACCGAGTAGATCGCCGAGTGCCCGGAACCGTCCGGACGGTCGGGGCCGAGCCGGCGCGGTACGAACGTCGCCGCCAGCAGACCCGAGGCGACGGCGAACACCGCGCCCGCGAGGAGGGTGGCTCCCGACCCGCCGTTGTCGGCGCCGAATATGGCTCGTAGCAGCGTGGAGAGCCCGGCACCGACGGCGAGCATGCCTGCGCCGAGCGTTGTGAACACGGCATTGACCTCGATGATGACGTCCGGTTCTGCGACGTGCGGGAGCCCCGCTGACAGGCCGGATGCGACGAATCGGCTGCAACCGGTCGCGAGCAGCGCGGCGAGCAGTACGACGGTATCGGGCACGCCGGAACTCATCGCGATGGCGACGAGGATGATCGCGAGGGCTCGGAACGCGTTGATCCAGACCAGGACTCGACGCCGGTCCCAGTGGTCGAGGAGTGCGCCTGCGAACGGCCCGAGGACCGAGTACGGCAGGAGCAGCACGGCGAATCCGGCGGCGACGGCGATGGGGTCGGTGTGCCGGTCGGGATTGAACAGGATCGAGAAGGCGAGCGCGGCTTGGAATGCGCCGTCGCTGATCTGGCTGAGGACTTTGACGCCGAGGTACCGGAGCAGGTCCGGTGTCTTGACCTGGGTCCAGAGCTTCACCGTGCAAGCCTACCGACGAACTCGCCGGTAGGCTCTGGGCGAGGACGGACCTCACAGTGTCGCCGCGAGGCGATGCCGTGCGGGCGCGCGCCGCGGCCTGTGATGTCATGATGGGGTGGTGTCCGACGGTGAGTTCTCCGACGACCGACCCGAAGTGACTCCCGGGTCGCTTCTGATCGCGTCGACGGCTCTGTCGGGCCCGACCTTCGCACGCACCGTCGTCTACGTCATCGAACACGATGAGCAGGGCACGCTCGGCGTCGTCTTGAATAGGATGAGCGATGCGGCCGTCTATAACATCCTCCCCCGGTGGGCCGATCTCGCAGCGAGCCCCCGCGCCGTGTTCGTCGGGGGTCCGGTCGGTACCTCGTCGGCGTTGTGTCTGGGCGTTGCCAAGACGGGTGTGGTTGTCGCCGACGAACCCAAGCTCCACCAAGTGACCGGTCCGGTCGCGATGGTCGATCTGGACGCCGACCCGGACGAGATGGCGCAGGTGCTCACCGGCGTTCGAATCTTTGCCGGATACGCGGGTTGGGAGCCCGGACAGCTCGACGAAGAGCTCGCCGACAGCAGTTGGATCGTGGCACCGGGTCTGCCGACGGATCTGTTGGCCGAGCCGTCCGTGGACGTGTGGCAGCGCGTGCTCACGCGCCAGCCGTGGCCATTGCCTCTGTTATCGACGTATCCACTGCGGCCGGAAGACAATTGATCACTCCGCGGTCGGCCGACACATGCATGTGATTACCGATCAGCTGACCTCGCTGATCGACGCGGTTCCGTCGTGGGCCGTGTATCTGATCGCCATGGGCGTCGTGTTCTTAGAGACCTCGGTGGTGATCATCGGTCTGGTGGCACCGAGCGAAGCCGTGCTGGTGGCCGCAGGCGTTCTGGCGTCGATCGGGTCCGCGCACATCGGGATCCTCGTGATCGGCTGCGGACTGGCGGCCATGGCGGGCGACTGGACCGGATACTGGGTTGGCCGCGGCTTCGGCCCGCGGCTGGGCGCCACCAGACTGGGACGCCGGATCGCGCGCCGCACCGTCCGGTCCCGTGGCAATACGCCGAGTCCGAGCGACGCGATCGTCGCCGTGGCCGCCGCGCGGTGGATCGGCTGGGTGCGCAGTGTGATCCCGCTCGTCGCGGGCGCGCGCAAGATGCCGTTCCGCAGGTACGCGGTGGCCAGCACGATCGGCGGCGTCTCCTGGTCGGCGACGATTCTGCTCGTCTCCTTCGCGGTCGGTGAGACGTTGGGCGCCGAGATGGCTTTGATCGTCGCGATCTGTGTCGGCGGGTTGTCGGTGGCGTTCTTGATCTTCAGACGGTGGCAGGCAGGCCGTCACGCGGGGACAGCGTCGTCCTGAGACTCAGCCTGTCGGTGGTAGCGGTTCGCGAGCCACGCACAGATGATGAGTTGGATCTGGTGGAAGATCATCAGCGGAAGCACCATGAAGCCGACGACCGACCCGGTGAACATGACGCTCGCGAGCGGTAGCCCGGTCGCCAGGCTCTTCTTGGTGCCGCAGAACTGGGCGGCGATCATGTCCTCACGGTTGAATCCGAGGCGTTTCGGGACGAACCAGGTGATGGCGAGCATCACCGCGACGAGCAGCGTCGACACGATGATCACGAGGACGACGTCGAGGGTGTCGACGTGGCTCCAGAGCCCGGACTGGACACCTTCGCTGAACGCGACGTAGACCACCATGACGATGGATCCGCGGTCGACGTACTTGGTCGGTTCGGCGTACCGCGTGAGGAACGGGCCGACGAGGGGGCGCGCGAGCTGGCCAACGATGAACGGCACCAGAATCTTCAAGACGATCTCGAGGATCGACTCGCCGCTGATGTGCACGCCTTCGTCCGAGCTCATGAGCAGGACGACGAGCGCCGGGGTCAGAACGACGCCGAGGAGGTTAGACGCGGACGCACTGACGATGGCGCCGGGCACGTTGCCGCGGGCGATAGAAGTGAACGCGATCGATGACTGCACCGTAGACGGGACCAGAGTCATGTAGAGGAAGCCGTCGGCGAGGTCCGAGCCGATCAACGGCGATAGCAGCGGGTGCAGCGCAAGGCCGATGAGCGGGAACAACAGGAACGTGAACGCGAGGATCGTCGTGTGCAGCCGCCAGTGCGTGAGGCCGTCGAGCGCTTCGCGGGGCGAGAGCCGGGTCCCGTACAGGAAGAACAGCAGCGCGATCAGCGCGGTGACCACCCAGTCCATGACGTCGGCGAACGTCCCGGACGCGGGGAAGACGGCGGCGACGACGACCGCGAGGAAGATCGACGCGATGAACCCGTCGATGGGCGACTTCTCGAGGAGCTTGCGCATACGTCAGCGGGCGGCGTGGAACGGCTGGTCTGCGTCGGCGGCGTGCTCAGTGGTGCACATGCCCTGCAGTGCGCACGATCCGCAGCTGGCGGCTCCGCAGTCGGCTGCGGGATCGTCGGTCTCGCACGCGGTGGCGCTCTGCTCGTCGGCTCCGCCGGAGCAGCAGTCGGCGGAGCAGCCGCCGGTCTCCTCTTCCGGTTCGGGCACCGTCGCCGCGACCCGGACGCCGACACCCGCGGCGACGGCGGCGATCGCGAAACCGATGATCATCGCACCGAAGCCGAACAGGAAGCCGAGGTCACCGCCGAACGCCAGCCCTCCCCCGATCAGCAGGACGAGGGCCGCCGCGAGGAATCCGGGTGCGGCCACCTTGTTGCCGAGCGCGAACGCTTCGGCCGATCGCATCGTCTCGTCCGAACGTACGCCGACCCAGCGGTTGCGCTTCAGACGGCCGGTCAGTCCGCTGACTCCCACACCCGCCCAGAACACGGCGAGTATGAGGGTTAGAACGGCGGAGACGACGGACAGGATCTGCACGGGTCTCACTGTACGACGGAGCGACGACGGGTGCGGAATCGTCTGGGCGCTAGTGGCGTAGGTCGCCCTTGTTTGGTCCGCTGGCCCACGTCTGCTCCCCCAGTCGGCGTTCGATCCCCTCTAGCGGGGAGCGAACGCCGTCGAGGTGAGCGGCTTAGTGATCGAACCTGCGTTTCGTCCCCGACCACGGCCCCGTTTACCCTGGTTACGTGACTTCCGCTGATTCTTCGCCCTCCGCTCGTTCGTCGAACGGTCCCGCCGAGTCCGGTCCCGGACATCGGTACACCGCAGCCACGGCCGGTGAGATCGAGTCGCGCTGGCAGGAGCGTTGGACCGTCGACGGGACCTTCCACGCACCGAACCCGGTCGGCCCGCTCGCCGGCGACTTCAGCGACTTCGACGGACCGCAGCCCGACGCCGACGACAAGCTGTTCGTGCAGGACATGTTCCCGTATCCGTCGGGATCGGGGCTGCACGTCGGGCATCCGCTCGGGTTCATCGGCACGGACGTCTTCGCTCGCTTTCAGCGGATGAGCGGCAAGAACGTCCTGCACACGATGGGTTTCGACTCGTTCGGCCTTCCCGCCGAGCAGTACGCCGTCCAGACGGGCACCCATCCGCGCACCACGACCGACGCGAACATCGAGCGGTATCTCGCGCAGATCCGTCGGCTCGGGCTCGGTCACGACGAGCGCCGCCGCGTCGCAACGACCGACGTCGAGTTCTACCGCTGGACGCAGTGGATCTTCCTGCAGATCTATAGCGCGTGGTTCGATGCCGATCAGGGCAAGGCTCGCCGCATCGGCGAGCTCGTCGACGAATTCGACTCCGGCGCACGGACTCTCGATGACGGACGCACGTGGTCCGCGTTGTCGGCCGCCGAACGCAACGAGGTGCTCGACGGCTACCGCCTCGTCTATCTGAGCAACTCGCTGGTCAACTGGTGCCCCGGTCTGGGCACGGTCCTCGCGAACGAGGAGGTGACGGCGGACGGCCGTTCGGAGCGCGGCAACTTCCCGGTCTTCCGAAAGAACCTGCGGCAGTGGATGATGCGGATCACCGCCTATTCCGATCGCCTCATCGACGACCTCGATCTGCTCGACTGGCCGGAGAAGGTCAAGACCATGCAGCGCAACTGGATCGGCCGCTCACGGGGTGCCCAGGTCACGTTCTCGACGGCGGCACAAGCGCCGATCGAGGTCTTCACCACCCGCCCGGACACCTTGTTCGGTGCGAGCTACATGGTGCTGGCTCCCGAACACGACTTGGTCGACGAGATCGTTGCCGACGTATGGCCGCACGACGTCGATCCGCGGTGGACCGGCGGCGCCGCCGACCCGAAGACCGCCGTCGCCGACTACCGCGCGTCGATCGCCGCTAAGAGCGATCTGGAGCGTCAGGAGAACAAGGAGAAGACCGGTGTCTTCACCGGCGCGTATGCGAGGAACCCGGTCAACGGTGCGCAGATCCCGATCTTCATCGCCGACTACGTCCTCATCGGGTACGGCACGGGAGCCATCATGGCGGTACCGGCGCACGACTCCCGCGACTACGAGTTCGCCACCGCGTTCGGGCTGCCCCTGCTCGAGGTGATCGGCTCCGACGAGGGGATAACCGAAGCCGCTTACACCGGCGACGGACCGCTCGTGAACTCCGATTTCCTGAACGGGATGAGCGTCGCCGACGCCAAGGCCGCGATGATCCAGCGGCTCGAAGCCGAGGGCACTGGCACCGGCACCATCCAGTACAAGCTGCGTGACTGGCTCTTCGCCCGTCAGCGCTACTGGGGTGAGCCGTTCCCGATCGTGTACGACGCCGACGGAGCCCCCCACGCTCTCCCCGAGTCGATGCTGCCGGTTGAGCTGCCGGACGTCGCCGATTACGCGCCGGTCGCGTTCGAGCCGGACGACGCCTCGAGCGAGCCGTCTCCCCCACTCGCCAAGGCGACGGACTGGGTGTCGGTCGAGCTCGACCTCGGCGACGGAGTTCAGACCTACACCCGCGACACCAACGTGATGCCGCAGTGGGCGGGCAGCTCGTGGTACCAGTTGCGGTACATCGACCCGACCAACGACGAGACCCTGTGCGCGCCCGAGAACGAGGCCTACTGGATGGGGCCGCGTCCCAAGCTGCACGGTGCGAACGATCCGGGCGGCCTCGACCTGTACATCGGCGGCATGGAGCACGCCGTCCTGCACCTGCTGTACTCGCGTTTCTGGCACAAAGTCCTGTTCGACCTCGGCTACGTGAGCAGCGTCGAGCCGTATCGTCGCCTCTTCAACCAGGGCATGATCCAGGCGTTCGCCTACACCGACTCGCGCGGTGTCTACGTGCCCGCAGACGACGTCGTCGAGCGCGACGGGAAGTTCTTCTACCAGCGAGACGGCGCATCCGCCGAGGAGCAGGTGTCGCAGGAGTACGGCAAGATGGGCAAGTCGCTCAAGAACTCTGTCACCCCCGACGACATCTGTCGCGACTACGGCGCCGACACCCTTCGCGTCTACGAGATGTCGATGGGACCGCTCGACCAGTCGCGTCCGTGGGCCACCAAGGACGTCGTCGGTGCGCAGCGGTTCCTGCAGCGCGTGTGGCGCCTGGTGGTCGACGAGGAGTCCGGCACGATCCGCGTGACCGACGCCGAGCCGAGTGTCGACACGTTGAAGGTCGTCCACAAGACGGCGGCGGGCGTGCGAGACGACTACGCGAACCTGCGCACCAATACGGCGGTCGCGAAACTCATCGAGCTCACGAATCACCTGACCAAGTCGTATCCGGAGGGTGCGCCGGCAGGTGCCGTCGAGCGGGTGGTCCTGATGCTGGCTCCCCTGGCCCCGCACCTCGCGGAGGAACTGTGGAGCCGCCTCGGCCACGAGGACTCGCTGGCCCACGGTCCGTTCCCCGACGTGGACGAGCAGTACCTCGTCGACGACGCGATCGAGATCCCCGTGCAGGTCAAGGGCAAGGTCCGCAGCCGAATCACGGTAGCGGCCGATGCCGACGAGGCGACCGTCGTCGCGGCAGCGTTGGCCGAGGAGAAGATCACAGCCCTGCTCGACGGTGAGCCGCGCAAGGTCATCTACGTGCCCGGCCGCATGGTGAACGTCGTCCCGTAGCGCCTACACGGTGATCCGCTTTTGCTCCCCGACGCCGAACAGTCCGTCGACGGGCAGGGTCGCGTGCTCGGCGTGGATGACGCCTTCGAACCAGCCGTACGGCGCGTAGTACTCGGCGAGGACCTTGCCGGGTCCGACGTGCATCGTCGAGTGGACCGTCGGGGTGAACGTCACGTCGACGGCGCCGTGCTCGTCGCGGACATGCCACTGGCCCCAGGGGCCATCGGGCCGGGTGAACGTGACGGGCGGAAGTCGGTGTAGTTCGGTGCCGATCCAGACGGCGTTCTCGTTGTAGAGTGCCGGGTCGCGGATCTGGTTGTCGGTGAGATTGAAGCCTTCGACGACGCCGTCCCGACTCCGGTGCGCGGCGGTGATCCAGTCGTACCGCATGGGTCGCGGATAGTCGCCGTGGTGATCGTCGAGGATGAGAAAGGCGCGGTCGTCGTCGAAGCCGAGGCGATCCTCACCGAGGACGAGCGAGCCGTGCATCGGCATCATCGCCTTGTGCGAGTAGAGCGCGTCGTTGTCGGCGAAGGGATGCACGATCACCAGATGCGCCGCATCGTCTGATCCGCATTCGCCGGTCACGTGGAGCGCCAGCGATGGGTCGTCGCCGTGGCGATCGCGGGTGGCGTCCACGGTCACGATGCCGTCCGGTATCTCGTTTCCGATTGCGATCCTCAGGCCCGAGAACTCGCCGTGCGAGGTTGTCGCGTTCAGTCCGCGTGCGACCGAGAGCATCGGCGCCGGAAGCCTCGTCTCGAACCTGCGGATCGTTGCCGCATGCTTGTCGACCACGAGCACTTGGAGCAGCCCGAGGGACTTCGCGTTGTAGACGGCTCCGAGCACGAAGTGGGTGTCGTCGCCGAGCTGGAAGGCCTCCCATTCCTTGAGCCCGAGATCGCGGACGACGCGACGCGGCGCGGCGAGCAGGCCGTCCCCCGCCGCGTCGAGTGGATTGACGATCCGAATGGGGCCGTCGTACGTGCCGAACTGATACTGGCCGCCGATCACCAGTGCGGGCGGCGACGGAGTGGCATCGGGCGGAAACGGCGCGGACGTCATGGTGACCATTGTGACAACCTGAAGTCGCTGAACGACGTATCCAGGTCGGACGACACGGTTGGCAACGACCTTACTCAGTAGTAAGGTCGTTGCATGGCCATCAATCTTGAGCTCCCGGAGAAGCTGAACTCCACGGTCGAGCGCGCCCGTCTCGCAGCCGAGCACATCTTCCGCCCTGTCTCGCGAAAGTACGACAAGGCCGAGCACGAATACCCCACCGAACTCGATGAGCTCGGCAAGATCGCCAAGCAGGCGCGCGGCGGCGACAAGTCCGCCGACACCGAAGGAGCCGATCACGGCACCGTCAACGGCGCGAACCTTCGGTCGGTGCTCAATGCACGCGAACTGAGCTGGGGCGACGTCGGCCTCATGCTGTCGATCCCCTATCAGGGGCTCGGCAACGCGGCGATCGCCGCTGTCGCCAACGACGAGCAGCTCGAGCGCTTCGCCGACGTATGGGCCGCGATGGCGATCACCGAGCCCGATTTCGGCTCCGACTCCGCGGCGGTCTCGACCACCGCAGTGCTCGACGGCGACGACTACGTCATCAACGGCGAGAAGATCTTCGTGACCGCCGGGTCGCGCGCCGACCACGTCGTGGTCTGGGCGACTCTCGACAAGAGCGTCGGCCGCGCTGCCATCAAGAGCTTCGTCGTCCCGATGTCGACCGACGGAGTCACCGTCGCGCGCCTGGAGCACAAGCTCGGCATCAAGTCGTCCGACACCGCCGTGGTTCGCTTCGAGAACGCCCGGGTGCGGGCCGACAACCTGCTCGGATCGCCGGAGATCAACGTCAAAAAGGGTTTCGGCGGCGTCATGCAGACGTTCGACAACACCCGACCCGTCGTGGCCGCGATGGCCGTCGGACTCGGCCGCGCGGCCCTCGAGGAAGTGCGTCGCATCCTCGAAGAAGCAGGTCATGAGATCGATTACGACCGCCCGGTAGCTGCGCAGCATGCCGCTGTCGCCGACTTCATCCGTCTCGAGTCCGACTGGGAGGCGTCCTGGATGCTGACGTTGCGCGCCGCGTGGATGGCCGACAACAAGCAGCCGAACTCCACCGAGGCGTCGATGTCGAAGGCGAAAGCCGGCCGCACCGTCACCGACGTGACGAACAAGGCCGTCGAGATCGGAGCTACCGAGGGGTTCTCGGAGACGCAGCTGCTCGAGAAGTGGGCGCGCGACTCCAAGATCCTCGACATCTTCGAGGGAACTCAGCAGATCCAGCAGCTGATCATCGCGCGTCGCGTACTCGGCAAGAGCAGCGCCGACCTCCGGTGAGCTGATCTCGCTTTCGCTATCGCGTACCCGTCATCCCTGCTAGCGTGAAACTAGAACACGTTTCAATTCAGGGAGTGGCTATGACTACTGACCAGCAGATCGATTTGTCCGAGAAGATCAACGCCGTCGTGACGGCCTACATCGACGCACTCAACTCGGGCACCGCCGAGGAGATCGCCGACCTCTACGCCGACGGCGCCACCGTCGAGGACCCCATCGGCGCTCCCCTGCGCACGACACGCGACGAACTGGTCGAGTTCTACGGAATCATCACCGGCATGCCGCACCGTGACGCGACGGTGGCCTGGACGAGGGTCGCGGGCGACACCGCGGTCTTCGAATTCACGCTCGTCACCGGAACTGACGAGGCCAAGTTCAAGATCACCCCGGTCGACATCATGGTCTTCGACGAGAACGGCAAGGTCACGTCGATGCGTGCGGTGTGGAACCCGTCGGACCTCGAACAGATCTGACGCCGCGTCAGGCCGGAGCAGGTCAGCGGCCGGTCGGTCGCAGCACGACGTCGGTCGGATGCGCATCCGGCGGTGTGGCGACGGCATGCGCGACTGCGGTGGCCACCGTCTCCGGTCGGAGGAATCTCGCGGGGTCGTAGTCGTCGCCTTCGCGGGCGACGATATCGCGCTGCATGTCCGTGTCGATGCGCCCGGGGAAGATCGATGTGACACGGATGGACGGCTCCTCGCCGCGCAACCCGTCGGCGAGGGCGTGCAACCCGAACTTGCTCGCGGCGTACGGCGTCCACCCCGGGTTGACGCGCATGCCCGCACCGGAATTGATGAAGACGACGTGACCGCCCGCGTCCCGGAGAGCGGGCAGGAGCAACCGGGTCAGTTCGGCCGCGGCGATCAGGTTCACCTCGAGGAGGTAGCGCCACTCGTCGACCGGTGTATCGGCGACCTGCTCCAAGCTGCTCGCGACTCCGGCGCTGTGCACGAGCAGATCCAGTGAACTGATCGCCTCAACGGATGCTTTCACCGACTCGTAGTCCGTGAGATCGACTCCGAACGTCGCCGCACCGTCTAATTCTGTTGCCAGGGAGTCGAGTTCGGGGCTTCCCCGCCCGCCCAAGAGAAGGTCGTGCGTGGGTGAGAGTGCGCGAGCGATCTGTGCGCCCACGCCGCGGCTGGCTCCGGTGATCAGTGCAGTCGGCATGGAGCCGACTGTACTGGTCACCGTTGTGGCGCTCAGAGTTCTGCGGCTCAGAACTCTTCCGCGCCGATCAACGCGGCGTCGTCGGCGACGGTGTGCTTGTTCTGGACGACCTCGCTCGATCCGTCTCCGTGTGTTCCGATCATGTTCGATCCGACGATGGCGAGCACGGCGATCCCGCAGTAGCCCGCGGCGAACCAGAACGGCGCCGAGCCGCCGAACCATTCAGCGAGGTAGGCGACGAGAATCGCGGACACGGCGGCGCCCATCCAGCGCAGGAAACTGTAGCCGGCCGATGCGACGGACCGGGGCGTGGAGGAGTCGGTCGCCGACATCGCGACACCGGTGAACAGCGTGTTCAGCACGCCGGAAGGCACACCGGACACGACGACGGCGAGGCCGATCAACCACACCTGGTCGGTCAAAACACCGATTGCGGCGAGGGCCATGACGACGGCGTATCCGCTGATGGCGGCGATGACGCCGCCGCGGTCGCCGATCGCTCGGGCGACGCCGGGCGCGATGAACACACCCGCCAACGCGGTCAACAGGCCCCAGCCGAAGAAGATCATCCCCGCATAGATCGGACGAAGACCCATCGCCAGGGGAGCCCACGCGATCACGGTGAACAGAGCGCCGGTGTAGAACGCCGAGCCGATCGAGTTGATCAGCAGAGTTCTGTTGCGCAATGCCTTGATCGGATCAAGCAGGTTGACCGGCTGACGCTGAGACGACGGTCCGTCAGCAGGCAACAGGATCGCGCACAGAACTGCGCCGATCAGCATCAGTACGGCGGTGCCGGCGAACGGTGCGCGCCAACTCCATTCGCCTAAGACGGCGCCGAGCAACGGTCCGACGGCCAGACCCGCACCGAGAGCTGCTTCGTAGAGCAGGATCGCGCCGTGTTGGCTGCCGCGGGCCTGCCCGACGATGAACGCGAGCGCGGTCGCGATGAACAGCGCGTTGCCGAGGCCCCAGACGACACGCAGTGCGATCAACTGGTCGATGTTGCTTGCGAACGAGGAGACCCCGGCCGCGATCACGATGCAGACCAGACCTGCGCTCAAGGTCCGCTTTGGACCGAATCGGTAGGCGGCCCAACCGGTGAGCAGCATCGCGACCACCTGGACGCCCATGTAGACGCCGAACAGCAGAGTCAACTTCTCGTGCGGTGCATCCAGGGCTTCGGCGATCGAGTTGAGGATCGGGTCCACCAGGCCGATGCCCATGAATGCGATCACCGCGGCGAATGCGGTGACCCACACCGTGCGAGGCTGGCCTTTGAAGGCCTCGGTGAGTGAGTGTTCGTTCTCTGCCATCACTTCTCCAATCGTGCGCGAAGGTCCCGTAGGGCCGGGGCGGCGGCCGCGATCGCGGCCTGTTGTTCGTCGGACAGTTGATCGAGCGCAGCAGTCAGCACGTCGTCGCGTCGGGACCGCACGCGGTCGACCGTGGTGCGTCCTTCGTCGGTGAGTGCGATGACGACGGCGCGTCGATCGTTCGGGTCGGGTGCGCGAGTCACTAGGCCGTCGCGCGTCAGTACGTCCACGAGATTTGTCGCCGTAGGCATCCGAACGCCTTCGCGGTCGGCGAGAGCGCCCATGCGCATGGGGCCGTGGTCGAGGAGCGTCACCAATGCTGATGACTGGGCTGCGGTGAGTTCGGTGACCGGGCTGTTCCGCCGGAGTGCGAGGTACAGGCGGGTCACCGTATGGCGCAGTTCGCTCGCCAGTTCCGAAGGGTTGCTATCAGTCACAGTTAGTGACTCTAATACTTAGTAAACCTAAATAAAAGCCCAGGGCCTATGAGATGCGAGACATCGGGTATCGCGCAGGGGGCGCGGAGGTCAGACGCGTTCGCCGACACCGATGCGGCCCGCGCTCGATGAACCGCCGAACGATGCGGGACTGCGACCGTCGTGGCTGTAACCGCCGTCGTGCACCGACCCGGTCAGGACGCTGTCGACGAGGACACCTGCGAGCACGGGAGCGAGATCGCCTGGTGCGTCCTGATAGTTCCACCAGTCCGCGACATCGGCGGCCGCCGACTCCAGCGATTGACGGGCGAGGTCGGCGGCCCGCGCCGCAGTGCCCGCGGACGCGTCCGGGTCGGTCTCCGTGAGATCGGCGGCGATGTCGGCGAGACGGCGTGCCTCGGACAGCCGCGTGAACGCGACCGAACCGACGACCCCGCGACGTGTCTGCACGAACGTAGACGCGGACTTGACCAGGTCGACCACATCCGCGAGTTCGGTCGATCGGGGGGTGTCGTCGGCGTCCTCGGCGGCGTCGAGAAGCCTGTTGGCCTGGTCGAGTGCACCTTCGGCGGAACGCACCGCGCCGATGACCGAACCCCGCTGATCGGCGGCAGCGGCGTCGCGTCCCTGGTCGGTGCATTCGCGGGCGAATTCGAGCAGATCCCGTGCGAGCGCGGTGTTCCCGGCGACCTCATCGGGTGTCGACACCAGTTCGGCGAGGCTCGATTCGATGTCCGGGAGCCGGTCGCTCGCCTCGGAGATCGCAGCCGACAACGCATCCATGCGTCGCTCGCCGTCGACGCTGAGGTCGCGCAGTCTGTCGAGTGCCGCGCTCCGGTTGTCGAGCATCGCGTCGGCATTCGAACAGGTCGTGATGATCTCCACCAGGATGCGGCGCTGCTCGGCGGCATCGGGCACCTGGTCGTCGTCGAGCCGTTGACGCAGAATGTACGACGCTGCGATCGCCGCGCGCGCATCGGCGACGGCCGAGATGAAGGGATCGGCAGCGGTACTGTACTCATCGCGCGCACGAATCGCCTCGTCGCCGCTGGTCCGGATCGCACGGTCGGTAGCTGTCAGCACTTCACGGGACCACGGATCGAGTTCTTCGACGGGTTTCTGGCTGAGTTCGTCAGCGGTGAACGCGTCCGGCCGGTCGGCGGCTGTCCGACGCTTGCGAAACAGCAACAGAGCTGCGCATGCCGCGAGCAGCACGAGCACGACGACCGTCAGAACGATCCACCACGTCCGTGACGTCTCCGGCTCGCCGCCGACGTCGGCAAGATCGTTGCCGACAGCGACTGCGGCGTCGGCGAATCGACCGTCTTGCACCGCGGGCGCGAGGTCGTCGGAAATGATCTGATCGGTCTCTTCTGCAGTGAGGCCCTCTACCTCGACGGGTGCCTGCAGAATGTACTCGCGCGGCTCGGTGGCGACCGCGAGGACCACGTCGTGCGCTCCGAAGTCGCTCTGCGCGACGGTCTTGGCCACCCAGTCCTCGGGCGTGAGACCGCCGAAGTTCTTGACGTACACCACCCAGTACTGGATGTCATGCGCACCGTCTACGTCGTACGCCGCCTGCCACACGCGAGCGCTCTGCGTTTGGTCGAGTGCGCCCGCTGGATCGACCACCTGGGTGGGGAGGCGGAACGGCGCCTCCGCGTGTGCGGGTGCGCACAGCATCGTCGAGGCGAGCAGCAGAGCGGCGAGAGCCGGCACGAGAGCCAGACCCCGTCGGGCAGAAGCAGACGACATGGAACCAATCTATCGTCTGGGTACGACGTGGGCAGGCAGGCTGGGAGAGGAGTGAAGAGTGCGTGACGAGTTCGATGCAGTGATCGTCGGTTCCGGACCGAACGGACTGACCGCGGCGGCCGTGTTGGCGCGCGCAGGTCGGCGCGTGCTCGTGTTGGAGGCTGCCGACACAATCGGGGGAGGTGCACGCACCGACGAGTGGTTCGGGTCGGGCGTTCGCACGGACCTCTGCTCCGCGGTACACCCGATCGGCTATGCGTCACCGGCGTTCACAGATCTGCGGTTGACCGACCACGGGCTGAACTGGGTGGTCCCCGATGTCTCGCTCGCGCATGTCGCGGCGTCCGGCACGATCGGTGTTCACCGCGAATCAGAGCGCACTGCAACAGAGCTCGGGGTTGACGCGAGAAGATGGCGGGCCCTGGTCGAGGTGAGCGATCCGAGGACGCTCGTCGAACAGATACTCGCGATGCCGACGATTCCGCGGCGCCGAGTGCTGAGGACGGCTGGATTCGGTGCGGCGGCCACGTTGCCGACCGACGTCGTGGCGCGGGCGTTCACCACCGAGCGTGCCGCGACCGTGTTCGCGGGGATCGCCGCGCACGCCGAACGGCCGCTGACGGCTGCCGGGTCCGCGGCTGCCGGGCTGATGCTCGGGATGCTCGCCACGACGGGATGGCCGGTGGCGCAGGGCGGTTCCCAGGCAATCATCGACGCTCTGGCCTCGGTGGTTCGCACTGCGGGTGGACGGATCGAGACCGGGTGCGAGGTCACCGGTCTGGCCCAGCTCCCGACGGATTGTGACCTGTTGTTCGACACCTCGCCAGACCTGGTCGCTCGGCTGTTCGCCGATCGGCTCGGCAACCGTTACGCCCGCGCTCTGCGGCGGTTCGCCTATGGCGGTGGAACGTGCAAGGTCGACTTCATGCTCACCGACCCGATTCCGTGGATTGCGCGGCCAGAGCTGATGGCCCGGACCGCGACATTCCATCTCGCCGACGACGTCGCTCAGATCAGGCGTACGGAGGCTGCCGTCGCCGCGGGGTCGCTGCCGGAGCGACCGTGGGTTCTCGGCGGCGAGCCGACCGCAGTCGACCCGTCACGGGCGCCGTCCGGGACACATCTGGCGTGGGCGTACTGTCATGTCCCCGCGAAGTGCGCCGTCGACGTGTCCGATCGGATCGTCGCCGAGATCGAAAGGGCCGCACCGGGGTTCCGAGACACGATCATCGGCGTCCGAGTGAGTACCGCGACAGATCTCGAACGGCACGACGCCAACTATGTCGGCGGCGACATCAACTGCGGCGCAGCCAGTCTGGCGCAACTCGTGGCGCGCCCGGTGCTGTCGCCGACGCCGCAGGTCACCGGAGTTCCCGGCGTCTACCTGTGCTCGTCGGCGACAGCCCCGGGCGGCGGCGTGCACGGAATGTCCGGCTACCGCGCTGCCCGCGCGCTGTTGGCCCGCGGTTGATTCAGCGTTTACGTCCTCAACGCTTCCGGGGTTCCAGATGGACGAACGCCTGCACGTGGACGTCCGAACCCTCGACCGCCTCGCGAATGTGGTCGGCCACGACACCGACCTTCTCTGCGATCTCCGGATACGAGTGGTCCGGGCGTGCGGTCACCTCGAGGCGGATGATGCTGCGTGCTCGATCGTTCAGAGCGCGTGCTGACACCGAGGTGAACATCGTGTCGCCGGACAGTTCGTCGGCGACGGCTGCGGCGATCAGCTTCGGCGCGACGGTCATCGTTCCCGTCTCGCCTGAACCGTCGAGTTCGACGTCGTCGCTCTTTCCGGGCCGGATCGAGGAGACGACGAGCGGAATGGCCCACAACAGAGTGAGCAGCACGATTCCGGCCAGGACGACCGTCCACCATCCGCCGTCGGCGAAGCGTCCGACGGCACCGGTGTCGATACGTTCCATCCAGTCGACGAACGGTTGTACTTCGAGATTCCATGCGAGTGCTGCGAGCCCTACGACCAGCAGGATGAGTCCGATCAGCCCGGTCGTGAACCGGTGCACTGCGGCTGGTAAACGGTTCATCGACGACCACCACCAGTGCGATTGGAGAAGCGGACGACGGCTCGTTTAGGCGACTCGACGTCGCTGACGACCCCGTCGACGACTTCACGGATTCGGTCTCGGTCGGCGGTGTCTCGAGCGATGACCGTGCACTTCGCCTTGCGGCGGGTGACGACGGTCGTGGCGTGGTCGACGCCCGCGACTGCCTGGGCGGCAGCACTGCATCGGCGGGCGACATCGACGCGACGCGTCCACAGGACGTCGTGGTCGGTGAGTCGGATGTGGGTTGCGCGACGCGGCTTGAGCGCCGCCGCTAGCAGCACGAGTCCGATCACGATGCACGCAATCGCGGCGGCCCACATCCAGCCGGCCCACGGCGTCTCGCTGGACCAGTGGGCGGCCTGCCCGAGCCACGGGTCGCCGTCGATCCACCCGGCCTCCAAGATGAGATCGCGGATGGCGACGCCGCACAAGACCAAGAGTGCGATGCCGATGACGGCGCCGAGGATGGCCGCGCCCGGCCGTCCGGACGGCGCGAACACCTTGCCATCCGCCGTGTCGGCCGTACCGGCCCGGTGGTCGGGAGTCGGGGCCCCCGTAGTCGGGGCCTCACTTGTCGAGGTCATGGGTGTCCTCCGATGCTGTGGCGCTCTCTGGCTCTGCGGTGACACTCGGCAGGTCGATGAGACCCTGCTTCCTACGGGTCACCTCATCGCGCGGAATAAACTGGCGCACAGTGATATCCACTCGAAGTGGGCGGTCGCCGACGTACTGCTCGAGCTCGTTCGCGACGGATTCGCGGATCTGCTGGCAGACGCGGGTCACGGCACTGGGCCACTCGAGTGCGACGGTGAGCGACAGGCGACGGGCGGTGCCGGCGGCGTCGACGTTGGCGTGCGGAAGGTCGGTGCTGATCCCGAGGAGGTCGGTGGCCGAGGATCCCAGGACGGCACCGACGGTCCCCTGCTGACGGACGACGCCTGCGACGTTGAGGGCCGCACGCTCGGCGATCCTGCGGACCACTCGGTCGGCGATGACGAGCGCTCCTGCCGGGCGGGTACTCGCCGAGGCCGCGTCGCCCTCCACGGCGCGGTCCTCGACGAGAGTCTCATCAACCACGGCCGCGGCTCCTGACCACCGCGCCGAGATCGAGAGTGCCGTCGAGCTGCAGGCCGACGATCACTCCGATCAGACCGAAGACGAGTCCAAGCACCAGCCCCCAGAACCCTCCGACGAGCGCCGCCAAGGCGAGGAGCAGTCCTGCGAACAATCCGATAACGGCTTTATTCATCAGCCGGCCCTCCGAGTCTGTTCGATGTCTTCGACGACCACCGAGAACGGCAGTCCGGTGATCGACTCCGCGGTATCGCGCACCTTTGCGGCCACTTCCTGCAGGTCGTAAGCCAGATCAGCGATGATGTGGACCTCCCCGTCCTCATCGCGGACTGCGATGCCCGATACCCGTCGGCCGGGCAAATAGGTCGCGACTTCGCCGAACAGCCCGCTGTGCAGGTCGACGACCCCGGGCAGAGCGAGGACCGCGTCAGCGATCTGCTCTGCGACGGAGTCGAACTCGACCGCGTCAGCCGGGCCGCTATCGGCTGTCATCACTCGACCCTCCGCGCACTCTCCGACTGCTCGTCCTCCTCGCCGAAGCTCACGTCGTGCACGGTCACGTTGACCTCGGTGACCTCCAGGCCGGTCATCTGCTCGATCGCAGCGATCACGTTGCGGCGGATGGCCGCGGCGAGCTGATGGATCGCCACGCCGTAATCGGCGACGATGGACACGTCGACGGCGGCCTGACGCTCACCGACCTCGACGTTGATTCCCTGGGTAGCGCTCACGGAGGTTCCCGGAATCACTTCACGGACCTTGCCGACCATGCGCTCGGTGGTCCCGCCGACGTCGTAGACGCCGTCGATCTCGCGAGCTGCAATGCCCGCGATCTTCGCGACGACGATGTCGGCGATCGAGGTGCGGCCACGATCGGCGCCGGTGTCGCGACGCGCGACCTCGCGGCCCGCTGCCTGCTCCGCCGCCCGCGTCGACGGAGCGACGGTCTTGTCCTCCGAAGCTGCCTTCTTCTCTTGCGTTGCTGTGGTGGTGGCGTTGTTCTCGGACACACGAACTCCTTTGTCATATTCTCTTTGCACACCGGTCGCGACCCCTCGTCCGGCCGGAGCCGGATCACGCGACCCGTGTGTAAAGTCAGTCGCATCGACGCGAAGAAGTTGCACGCATGAATGTACGTGATTCCGGTCACAACGACATCCTGAACCTCGAGGACTTGACCGACGACGAGCTCGCAGGTGCGGCCGCAGTCGGCGACGCCGAAGCATTCGAGGTGCTGGTCAGGCGGATGTCGCCGATCTTGCTGCGCTATATGCGGCGGATGGTCGACGAGCCGTCGACAGCCGAGGACCTGGCCCAGGAGACGCTCCTCGACGCGTGGAAGGGTCTGCCCGACTTCGCGTTCCGAAGCTCGTTCCGGACGTGGATGTTTGCGGTCGCACACCGGAAGTCGGTCGACTACTACCGTCGACGACGCGACCTGCCGACCGACGGCGAGCGGTTCACCGAACTCGTCGCCCAGGGGCCGTTACCTGCTGCCACCGCTGAACACTCGGCATTGATGGACGCATTACGGGTCGAGCTGGGAAACTTGCCGCACACGTCGAGGGCTGCGTGGTGGCTCAAGGAAGTCGAAGGGCTGACCCTCGTCGAGATCTCGCAGGTCTTGCGCATCAGCACCGGGTCGGTGCGCGGACATCTGCAGCGAGCGAGGAAGTTCCTGGTCACGAGGCTCGCCCCATGGCAACCCGGAACGAGGCACGACGAAGGACCGGCTACGACCGGGAAAGGAGGTCGATCATGAACGACGTACGTTACGGCGAGATGACCGACGACCCCACCGACGCGTGGCTGGTGGACGCGATCCGGGACGACCGCGAGCCGGACAGCGACGTGGAACGACTGATCTCGTCGATCTCGTCCGGGCTCAGTCGTATCCGGCGACCGGCGCGGATGCTCGCCGCCGATGCACGCGGTGTGTCGGTGAGCGACCGGATCGTCAAGGAACTGATGGCGGTTCGGATCCGGCGGGCGCTGGGCCGCTTGGTCGTGTTCGCGTCCGTCGACGGTCCAGACGATGTGGTCGACGGCATCCGCATCGGCCTGATCGCGCGGTACACCGACAGCCTTCTCGCCCAGTCCGACGAGGTCAGAGACATCGTCGAGGACGTTCTGACGTCGACCATCGGCGTGCGGTCGAGTGCTGCCGCACGCACCAATATCGCGGTGCGTTGGCAGGACTTGTACACGCGCGAATGGCTGGACTGACCCCGCCGTGGCGGTGAGCGGTCAGCCTTTGCGCGCGTCCCGCCACGCGACGAGGCGCTCCACGGTCGACAGGTCGTAGTCCGGGCCATTCACCGCGTACGTCAGGAGCCGCACGCCTTCGGCGGTGATGTCGTCGGCGAACCGGAGCATGCCGTCGACGTCGTCACGGCCCTTGAGTTCGGCGGAGCGCTCGATGCTCGACGGATCGCGGCCGACGGCGGCGCAGTGCTCGGCGAGGATCGCCGACTTGTGGCGGTAGGTTTCGACGTCGACGAACGAATGCCAGATGTCGGCGTGAGTCGCGACGTGGCGCAACGTCTTTCGTTCGCCGCCGCCACCGATCAGGACCGGGATCTTGCGGGTCGGCTGCGGGTTCAGCTTGTCAAGCCGGGACTCAATGCGGGGCAGTGCCTCGCCGAGAGCATCCAGGCGGGATCCCTTGGTCCCGAACTCGTAGCCGTACTCGGTGTAATCGCGTTCGAACCAGCCGCTCCCGATGCCGAGGATGACGCGGCCGCCCGAGATGTGGTCGACAGTGCGGGCCATGTCGGCCAGCAACTCCGGGTTTCGGTAGCTGTTGCAGGTTACCAATGGCCCGATCTCGATCCGCTCGGTTTGTTCGGCCCAGGCGCCGAGCATCGTCCAGCATTCGAAGTGGGCGCCGTCAGGGTCTCCGTACAGCGGGTAGAAGTGATCCCAGTTGAATGCGATGTCGACGCCGATGTCCTCGGCGCGACGGACCGCGTCTCTGATGAGCGCGTAGTCGGGAGAGTGTTGGGGCTGGATCTGGACGCCGATGCGAACGCGTGATGTCATGTCGCCCATTCTGTACCCCAGCGCCCACCCGCGCACGCTCTCCCGTTCTTGCCGAATGCGCAACTGACGATGACAATCGCGCATGACGATGGCACTGTGGTCACCATGACCACGGAACACGAACACACGCATGGATCGGGCGGTGCCGGCAGGCACCCGGAGACCGCCCAGGAGTGGGACGAACGGTATTCGGAATCCGACCGAATCTGGACGACGAATGTGAATCCCGCACTGGTCGCCGAGGTCGAGGCGCTCGAGCCGGGTACGGTGCTGGACGTCGGCAGCGGCGAGGGCGCTGACGCGCGCTGGCTAGCGGCCAAGGGGTGGTCGGTGACCGCCGTCGATATCTCGCAGGTGGCCGTCGAGCGCGCTCGGGCCGCGGACCCAGACAGTTCGATCGGCTGGCATCGGCTCGACGTCACGTCTGATCCGATCCCGGATGCGCCGTTCGGTTTGGTGTCGGCCATCTACTTCCACATCGCTCGCAGGCAGGAACGACTGCTCGACGTCCTGCTCGACTCGGTCGAACCCGGCGGACAGTTTCTGCTCGTCGTGCACGCGGCGCAGGGGATGAGGGAGCACGGTTTCGACCCGTCCGACTACTTCTTCCCGTCCGACGTCGCAGCTCGGCTCGGCGACGACTGGACGATCGAAGTGAACGAGGTCCGCCCGCGCGGAGTTGCCGCCGGGAACGGCGTGCACGTCGACGATGACGTGTTGCGGGCCCGCCGACTCCGCTGAGTCAGATCCAGCCCAGCTCACGCGCTTTGACGGCGGCCTCGTACCGGTTGCCGACCGCCAGTTTCGCCATCGCCGACGACAGGTAGTTACGGGTGGTGCCCGCCGACAGGTGGGCGCGGTCGGCGATCTCCTCGATCGATGCGCCGTCGATCGCGAACTCGAGGACGTCGGCCTCGCGTGGCGTCAGCACCGAGTCGCCGGTGCTGATCGCCTCGGCGGCGAGTTCCGGGTCGACGTAGCGTCCGCCGTCGTGGACCGAGCGGATGACGGTGGCGAGAGTCGTCGCGGACGCCGTTTTGGGCAGGAATCCGCGCACCCCGGTCGACAGCGCGCGTTTGAGATATCCCGGTCGGCCGTGGCTGGTCACGATCAGACAGCCGGCGCCGGGGGAGAGTGCCAGGATCTGCTGTGCGGTCTCGATCCCGTCGATGCCCGGCAGTTGCAGGTCGAGGACGGCGACGGCGGTCGGGAGCCCTCCGTCGACCCTGCTGCGCCACAGGTCGACCAGTTCCTCGCCGGTCCCGACATCGGCGAGGACCTCCAGATCGTCTTCGATGCCGAGCATCGTGGCCATCGCCGACCGGATCAGCGTCTCGTCGTCGGCCATCAGAACTGGAATCACGCCGTCTCCCAACGGATCTCAAGAGTGAATTGGTCGTCGTCGGTATGGGTGGTCAGGAGACCGCCGACGCGGTCGAGTCGTTCGGTGAGGCCGCGGAGACCGGAGTACTCGCCTTCAGTGGAGGTCACGCCGTCGTTGGTCAGGCTCATACCCGATTGTCCCAAAGTGAGGGTGGCGGCTGTCGCGGACGAGTGGCGCACGATGTTCGTGGTGCCCTCGCGGACGACCCAGGCCGCGGTCTCATGGAGCTTCTCGGGGACGGCGTCGCTGTCGCCCTGAATCGTCAGTAGGCAGCCTGCGGAGTCTAGGAGTGCCCGGGCACCCGCGATCTCGACGGTCAGGTTGATTCCGCGGTAGCCGCGGACGAGGGAGCGCATCTCTTCCATCGAGGCGACAGCGAGCGCTTTCACTTCGTCCATCTCGTCAGCGGCTCGCTCCGCGGCCCCCGCGCGGGACAGACGCGACGCGAGTTCGCTTTTGACTGCGATCGTGGAGAATCCGCGACCGACCACGTCATGCAGATCGCGGGAGAAGCGGAGACGTTCTTCGGCCACGTGGAGTTGTGCCTGCGTCTCGCGAGCCTTGTCGAGGCCGTCGACGATGCGCAGCGCCCACAGCGAGAGGCGGGTGATGGCGATGCAGACGACGGCCGCCGCGAGCAGGGTGACGCCCAGCGGGACGTAGTCGCCCGGTGCGCCGAATGCCGCCACCGTCACCGCGACACTCACGGTCGCGAGGAGCCACCGCCACCGCGAGAACGCGAATACCGACAACGACACGAAGCCGACGACCACCCACGCGACGCCGAGTCCGGTCTCGGTCTCGATGTCGGTGGCTACGAACAGACTGCATCCCCACGCCGCCGCGAACCCGACGACGGAGGCGATTGCGAGTCGGCGGTTGGCGACCACACCCGTTCGCGTGGTCAATTCCGGTCGCGATTCGAATGCGAGGAGTGCCGACACTGTGGCGATGGCGGTGGCGACGACGACGCTCGGGTATCGATGTCCGGCGATCATCCCGGTCAGTCCCACGACGATCGCCGTGCCCTCCAGTGTCCATCGGGTGTAGGCCCGGTACTTCGCCGGCTCGGACAGGCGCTGCCACCGGTCGAGCGGAGCGAGGGGGGATTTTGACCGGTCGAGCGGAGCGAGGGGGGATTTTGACCGGTCGAGCGGGGATTGGCGAGCAGTGGTCATCCGCGGTCGTCCCAGCGGAATCCTTTGTAGACGAGGGCGATCGCGATTGCGGTCCATATGACCAGTGTCGCAACTGGGCGACCGATCTCGGTGAAGGTACCCGCGAAATCGAGGGCGGGGGCGTCGGCGCCCGCCGTGGCGGACTTGCCTGCCGAACCCAGGTGCATGAGGTCGGAGACGGCGGCGTAGGGCGTCCAGCCGAGCAAGTCGGCGGCTCGGTCGGGGAGCGTCGAGCGGATGTTTCCCATGCCGACCATCGCGAGTGCCATGACGGGGAGTGAGGTGATCTGCGCAGCTTCGGCGTTCTTGGTGAAACCGCTGGTGGCGAGGGCGAGGAGACCGAAGACGACGGCCCCGCCGACGAGTCCGATAGCCATCGCGAGCACATTGATCGGCCCGGGTGCGCCGGTCGCGTAGACGATGGCGCAGACCAACAGTGAGGACACAGTTGTAACGGCGACACCGGGTACGTTGGGCGCCGCGAGGATCTGCCAGTCGGCGGCTTCGCCGGTGCGAAGGCGTTTCAGCACCCCTTCGCCGCGACGCGTCGTGACCATCGAGAGCACGGTGTAGTACTGCACGAACATGAGGGCGAACAGCGCGAACATGTCGAGGGTCGCGGCGACGGCGTCCCGGTCGACGTGTCCGTCGTTCCCGTTACGAACGAGGAGGTACGTCGCGACCGGCAGGAGCACCGGGAAGATCACCCCCATGACGATGAGGGTCTTGTTGCGACGGAACTGCAGGAACTCGGCGCGCGAGAGCGATGTCAGGGGGCTGTGGCGGGAGGCGGGTGTTGCAGTGGTCATGCGATGGCTCCGATCTTGTCGTTGTCAGCCGGTTCGCCCGCGAGGTCGAGGAACACCGATTCGAGTGATGCGGCTCGGGCGGTGAGTCCGGGCAGGGTGATCCGCTCACGGTCGGCCCACGCCAGGAGGGAGAGTAGGTCGTCTTGTAGCCGGTGGGTGGTCAGCGAGACTCGTCCGCCGTCGGCGCGCAGGTCCGCGAGTGGGGGCAGTGGGACGCCCGGGTGGTCGAACGCGATGGTCGACGGGTGGCCGTCGACGATGTCGCGGAGCGTTCCGGCGCGGGCGACGGCCCCGGCGTGCATGATTGCGATCCGGTCGGCGAGTGCTTCGGCCTCATCGAGGTAATGGGTGGTCAGGACCATGGTGACTCCGGCCGCCTTCAAGTCCTCGAGCAGTTGCCAGGTGGCGCGCCGGTTCTCGGGGTCGAGTCCGGTGGTCGGTTCGTCCAGGAACAGCAGGCGGGGCTGTCCGAGCAGGGCGCACGCGAGGTCGACGCGTCGCTTCTCCCCGCCGGACAGGGAGCCGACGCGGACGTCGGCGCGATCAGTGAGTTGGACTTTGGCCAGGACGTCGTCGGCGGTCGTCGGGTGGGTGCACGTTCCGCGCCACATCTCGAGGGTCTCGGTGACAGTGAGCTCGGCGGGGAGCCCACCGGATTGCAGCATGATCCCGAGGTCGGGACGGACTCGCCTGCGGTCCCGTATCGGGTCGAGTCCGAACACCTCGACGGTCCCGCCGTCGGGTGCGGCCAGGCCTTCGAGTAGATCGAGGGTCGATGTCTTTCCCGCGCCGTTCGTCCCGAGCAGTGCGAACACCTCGCCGTGCTTGATGTCGAGGTCGACACCGCGAACCGCGTGGTACGCGTCGTCGCCGTGCCCGTACCAACGATGCAGGTCCTGGGCCCAGATGGCGGCGCTCATCGGACATTCCAGCGGTTGCGCTCGCCGAACGCCCATCGGCCTGCGAGGTAGACGGCGATGATCGTGGAGGCCGTGGCGACGAAGATCCATGACGCCTGGACGATGGCGAAGATGATTGCGAGCAGGACCACGGTGACCGCGATGACGAAGGCTTCTCGCGACCGGGTGGGTGCGGGTCCCAGACGGCAGCAGTCGACGAACAGGTCGTTCATGGACGCCTCCCGGAATCCGGGAGCGGGTCGGTGGGGACTGGGTGCGTTCTCTGTCGTTTTCATGCTTCCAGCGTCGTCGGGTGAGCCGAGCGTCGGTAGTGCGACGAGTCATTGGTCCGTGTGGGTTTCGCACGGGTCGGCGATGACAGATGTCATGACGGGATGTGGGGAACGGGATGTGGAGAACGGGCGAGCGGAGAACGGGACAGGACTGTCGTAGGGCGATGCCATGATCGGCGCATGAGGATCGAGCAGGTCGAGCGCATGGAGGCGTCGATCCTGCACGCCGATCTCGACTCGTTCTACGCTTCGGTGGAGCAGCGCGACCATCCTGCGCTGCGCGGCCGACCGGTGCTCGTCGGGTCCGGCGTGGTCCTCGCGGCCAGCTACGAGGCCAAGGCGGCGGGAGTCCGGTCGCCGATGCCAGGTCACGAGGCGCGCGCACTGTGCCCGACGGCGATCACCATGCCGCCTCGGTTCGACGCGTACGTGGAGGCCTCCCGTGCCGTATTCGACGTCTTCGGAGACGTGACGCCACTCGTCGAAGGCATCTCGGTCGACGAGGCGTTCCTCGACGTCGGCGGGATGCGAAAGATCAGCGGGACACCGGTTGAGATCGCCGCCCGACTCCGCGAACGGGTACGGACCGACGTCGGCCTGCCGATCACCGTCGGGGTCGCGCGAAGCAAATTCCTGGCCAAGGTCGCCAGTGCCGTGGGCAAGCCCGACGGGCTGCTCGAGGTGCCCGCGGGCGGCGAACTCGCCTTCCTGCACCCGTTGCCGGTCCGCCGCCTGTGGGGTGTCGGCGAGAAGACCGAGGCCCGACTCCGCGACGCCGGCATCAGCACGGTCGGGCAGATCGCGCAGTTCGGCGAGCGCGGGATGCGTTCGCTCCTCGGGAGTGGCAGCGGCCGACACCTGTTCGCGCTGTCGATGGCGCGTGATCCGCGGCGTGTCGAGACTCGCCGACGTCGCAGTTCGATCGGCGCACAACGTGCACTCGGCAGGAGGATCAAGTCGGAGTCCGACATCGAGGCGACCCTGCTGGCCATCGTCGACCGGCTCAGTGCGCGGCTGCGTGGAGCGGACAGGCTGACCCGTACCGTCGTCCTCCGCCTGCGGTTCCACGACTTCGATCAGGTCACGCGGTCGAGGTCGCTACGGGAGCCGACCGACTCGACCGACGTGGTGCTCGCGGTGGCGCGCGGACTCCTCGACGAGGCGATGCCGATGGTCCGCGACCGCGGATGCACCCTGATCGGACTGTCGTTGACCAATCTCGAGGATCACGGGGCGGTCCAGCTCGCGATCCCGTTTGATAGCCGCGGATCGAGCGGAGTCGAGATTCACCACTCTGCCGACCTCGACCTCGCAGTCGACTCTCTACGGGGAAAGTTCGGTCGCGACGCCCTTACCCGCGGCGCATTACTACACAGGGACCACGGACCGGACGCGCCGATGCTGCCGGACTGATTCAGGCGGTCACGCCTCACCGAAGGCGAGAGCACGGTTGGCCGCGGCATGGGCGGCTTCGGCAACGAGCGGGGTCAAGGACAGCCGAGTGCGTCGTTCGAGAACGTCGTCGAGGGTGACGGCGCCTTCCGCGAGGACGCCGAACGCCATTTCGGCCCCGGTGATGGACGTGCCGTCGGCGACCGGCTCGGCAAGGTCGGCATCCGCCTCGCCGAGTGCGAGAACGGCAGGGGCCTCAGTTCCGTACTTGGCGACCAAGCGTTGCGGCGCCGATACTTTCGCGAGTTCGGATGCCGGTGCGCTCGACGTGGGTGCGCCGACCAGTCCGAGTGTTCGCGTGCGGCACGGCCGGGCCTGAAGGCCGGTGGTCGCGACTGCGGCGTCGACGGCGTCCTGCGCCATGCGTCGGTACGTGGTGAGCTTGCCGCCGACCACGGTGATCAGGCCGTCGGCGCGGGTCAGGACCGCGTGCTTGCGGGACACATCCGAGGTCGTTCCGGCACCGGAATCGAGAAGAGGGCGCAGACCGGAGAACGTCTCCAGGACATCGTCGCGGGTCAGCGGAGTACCGAGCGCGAGATTCACGGTGTCCAGCAGGAAGTCGACCTCCGACTCCTCGGCGCGGGGAACGTCCGGGATCTCACCGGGAGCCTCCTCATCGGTGAGTCCGACGTAGACGCGGCCATCGGGTTGAGGAAGGGCGAACACGTAACGACCGAAGTGTCCGGGAACGGCGACGGTGAGACCTGCGCGGAGGCCGCGGAAGCTGTCCTGGCTCATCACCAGGTGGGTGCCCCGGCTGGGCCGAAGTGCGATCGACGGGTCCACCTGTGCCGACCAGACGCCGGTGGCGTTGACGACCGACGTGGCCCCGATCTCGAAGGCCTGGCCAGTCAGTTCGTCGGTGACCCTCACCGAGGTCCCGGTCACTTGGTCGGCGCGAGCGTGGGTCGTGACCGTGGCACCGAGCGACGCCGCGGTACGGGCGATGCCGGTGACCAGGCGCGCGTCGTCGTTGAGTTGACCGTCCCAGTTGAGGAGCCCGCCGCGCAGGCCGTCCCGCCGGACCGTCGGAGCGAGTGCTTCGACCTCGGCGGCCGGTATCCGGCTCGACCGGGCGAGTGTGGTCGACGGTGTACGGGCGGCGATTCGCAATGCGTCGCCGGCCAGGAAGCCGGCGCGCGTGAGGGCGGCGTCGGCGAACGACACGTCGTCGAGGAGTGGAACCACTTGCGGCAAGGGGCGCACCAGGTGCGGCGCGATGTGTCCGATTAGCGCGTCGCGCTCCACGGCACTCTCGTAGGCGATCCCCACGGCTGCGGAGGCCAAGTATCGGAGCCCCCCGTGCACGAGCTTGGACGACCAGCGGCTGGTGCCGAATGCGAGGTCCCGGCTCTCGATCAACACCGTGGACAGTCCGCGCGACACGGCGTCGAGCGCGACGCCCGCGCCGGTCACGCCGCCGCCGATCACCACGAGGTCTGCCTGCGGGTTCGCGGCGAGACGGGCCAGCCCGTCGGCGCGCCGGGCGGGTGACAACAGTGATGAGGGGGCGATCGCGGGGTGCGAGGACAGGATCTCGGAGGGGTGCACGGTCATGGGCGGAGGTACCTTTCCAGAAGATCGGCCAATTCGTCGTCGAGTTCGTCGTACTTCCCGGGTTCGGTGAACACGGGTCCGGTCAGTGCGAACGACCACGCCATCTGGAGAACGGTTGTCGCGAGACGGTGCGGATCGCCGTCCCGGATCTGTTCGATCGATTGGCCTCGGCCGATCATCGTCTCGATCATCTCGAGTTGACTGCGAGACGTCCGCCCTGTGCGATGCAGCAGATACGGCGTCAGGAACTCCGGATCGAGTTCGACGATCCGTCGCAGGAGGGGATGGGCGCGGACTTCGCGCACCAGATGAACCAACGTCAAGACCATCGCCTGTCTGCTCGCTGGCTCGTCGGTGGTCGGCATCCGCTCCGCGATAAGCGTGAACTCGCGGGTGGTGACCTGCGCGGCCAACGATTCGACGTTCGGGTAGCGCCGGTACAGCGTCGCGCGGGAGACGCCTGCGCTGCGTGCGACGTCGGCCATCGTGGTCCGTCGGATACCGATGGTGGTCATCAGCGCGGTCGCGGCATCGAGAATCGTGTCCTCGCTGATGGCGTTCGCCGCCGATCGCCGTACCGGGGGATCGACCCCGTTGAGTCGCTGCGACATCATGTGTAAGACTGTATCAGCAAAGTCCTACGGAAGGTCGTCCATGACCCAGCGCGAGACCGCCGTCGACGTCGTCGACTTCACCCCTGGCCGGTGGGGGAACCCGAATGATCAGATGAAGCTGTCCGACTCGGTGCTCAAGGCACTGACGATGATCGGCATCGAGGAGCAGGCGCCGGCACCTGGCGAGGTGACGGTTCCCGAGGTGCGGATCGACTCCGACACCCTGGACGCGATCACAGCGACCGGTGCACGGGTCGACACCTCGGACGCCGCACGCACCAAGCACCTGCGCGGCTACTCGACGCCGGATCTGCTCAAGTTCCGTGCGGGCGACGGCAGCGACGCTCCCGACGCGGTCGTCCAACCGACCGACGCGGGCCAGGTCGCTGCGGTGCTCGCCGTATGCGACGACCGCGGGATCGGGTTGAGTCCGTACGCGGGTGGCACCGCGGTGACCGGCGGCCTGGCCGCGGACCGCGCGCGATCGGTCATCAGTCTCGATCTACGGCAGTTGACTGGATTGCTGGAGCTCGACGAGGTCTCGCGGATCGCCACGTTCGCGGCCGGTACCCGGCTGCCGGAAGCCGAGCGGCTCCTCGGCGAGCGCGGGTTCGAGCTCGGCCACTTCCCGCAGTCGTACGAAGGCGCGACGATCGGCGGCTGCGCGGTCACCAGGTCGGCCGGACAGTCGTCGATCGGCTACGGGCGCTTCGACGACATGGTCGTCGGACTGACTGTCGCCACGCCGACCGGCATCTCCGAGATCGGCACGGCGCCCAAGTCGGCTGCCGGTCCGGACCTTCGGCAGTTGTTCCTGGGCAGCGAAGGTGCGTTCGGCGTCGTCACGACGGTTCGCGTCCACGTGCATCCGGTGCCGACGGTGCGGCGGTTCTACGGTTGGCACTTCTCCGACTTCTCGTCGGGTGCGGCCGCCATGCGCGCGCTCGCGCAGTCGGCCGTCAAGCCGACAGTCCTCCGCCTGTCCGATGAGGCCGAGACCGGCCTCAACCTGGCGAACCCGTCCGCTGCAGGCGCGGCCGCTGAGTCCGGGCCGGTGGGCGGCTGCCTCATGATCGTTGGATTCGAAGGCGACGAGGCCGATGTCGAGTGTCGCGACACGTACGTGAGTACGCGTCTGGCAGAACTCGGCGGCACCGCGCTCGGCACCGAGCCGGGCGAGCACTGGCGCGAAGGCCGGTTCCGCGGCCCGTACATGCGGGATCCGTTGCTCGACGCGGGTGCACTCGTCGAGACGCTCGAGACGGTGACGTTCTGGTCGAACCTCGAGCGGCTCAAGGCCGACGTCACTGCCGCGGTGACCGGAGCGCTCGGCGATCAAGGCACGCCCGCGGTCGTCATGTGCCATATCTCGCACGTCTATCCCACGGGTGCGTCCCTGTACTTCACGGTCATCTCGAACGCCCTGGACGATCCGCAGACCCAGTGGGCAACGGCGAAGTCTGCGGCGAACACCGCTATCCGGGCGGCGGGCGCGTCGATCACCCACCACCACGCGGTCGGTACCGACCACCAGCGGACCTACCTCGAGGAGATCGGGGACGTGCAGGTGCGAGCGTTGCGCGCGGTGAAGGACGCCCTGGATCCGAATGGCGTCCTCAACCCGGGCATCCTGCTGCCGTGAGTTCTGCGCGAGCGATCACGGCGGTCGTGAACCCGGTCTCCGGTGGCGGAGACGCCGTACGCCAGTGGACTGCGGTTGCCGAGGAACTGGCTCGGCTCGACGTCGTAGACGTGACGGTCGTCGAATCGCAGTCGTCTGAGCATGCCACGCAGCTCGGTGCACAATCGGCTCGAAGCGGTGCGCTGACCGTCGCCGTCGGAGGAGACGGTCACGTGCGCGACGTGGCCGAGGGCGTGCTCGCCGTGGCGGCCGCCCCGCTCGGCATCGCTGCGGCGGGCCGAGGCAACGACCTCGTCCGCCACCTGGGGCTTCCGCTCGACCCGGTCGGGATCGCTGCTGCGCTCGCCGGCGGAGCGACCCGGTCGGTCGACGTATTCGAGGTGGCTCGCCCCGACGGCGGAGTCTCGGTCGCGGTCGGCAACGTCTACGCGGGACTCGATTCGGTGGCCACCGAACTGATCAACCGCCTTCGGTGGATGGGGCCGATCGCGTACCGCGTCGCACCCGTGCTGGCTGCGAGCGGGTGGAAACCGGTCGACGTGACCCTCACAGTCGACGGCGAGCGACGCGATGCGCGTGCGCACCTGCTGGTGATCGCGAACTCGGGCGACTACGGGCACGGACTCCGCATGGTCCCGTCGGCCTCGGTCGACAGCGGCGAGATCGCGATCATGCTCCTGCACGGCGAACGGTCCAAGTACCGCTTGGCGAGTCTGATGAAGCAGGCCAAGACCGGCGCGCACGTCGCCCGGCAGGAGGTGGAGATCCTGCGCGCGTCGTCGCGGGTCGACGTGACGTTCGGACGCGGTGTGCCGGTTCACGCCGACGGCGACTACCTGTGCCAGCCACCTGTGAGCGTGCGAATCCGCCCGGCGGCGCTGCCGGTCGTCGTGCCCTGAGGCCGGGTCAGTGCGAGTCCTGCACTCTGAGGACCACTTTCCCGCCCGCCTGTCCGCTGGCGACCAGGCGCAGCGCGTCGACGGCGTCGGCAAGGGGAAACGTGTGCGCTATCGGGACGGTGAGTTCTTTTGTCGCGACGAGGTCGATGAGTTCGGATCGCATGGCGTTCCGGAATGCGGTGCTCTGCGGGTCCAGACCTGCGACCGCGACGAACCCGTTCTCCTGAGCCGCGGCCTTCGTTGCCGCGGTGATGATCCGAGACCGATCCGGCACGAGCGCCAACGACGCCTGCACGGCTTCGTCGGTACCGGTCAGGTCGAGGGCGGCCACGACTGGCTTCGAGGTGGCGGCGCGGAGCCGGTCCAGGAGTCCGGGTCCGTACGGGACCGCGCTCGCGCCGAAGCGTCGGACGGCGTCGAGTCGTGCCGGGTTCGCCGTGCCGATGACCGAGACGCCCGCTCGCGCGGCGAGTTGCAGCAGTGTGGCGCCGACGGCCCCGGACGCGCCGTGGACGACGATCGTGTCGCCGCTCTCGAGCGCGCTGCGGTGCAGCATGTCGGCGGCAGTCGTACCCGCCAGCAGCAGTCCGGCCGCGGAGACATCGTCGACCGAGCCGGGGAGCGCGAACGCGGTGTCGGCGGGGATGGTCGCCGATGTCGCGTAGCCGCCGTGAACGCGGAACGCGACGACGCGATCGCCCACCGCGAGCGGACCCGATCCACCGACCGAGTCCGGTCCGACGGCGTCGACGACGCCCGCGATCTCGTAGCCGATGGGCAGCGGAAACGAGGTCGCGCGGGCCACGTGCTTGAGGTCTGCGGGGTTGACGCCTGCCGCCGTGATCGTGACTCTGACCTGCCCTGATTCGGGTGTGGGAGCGGTGTAGTCGGTCAGCTGAAACTCGTTCAGACCACCTGTGCCCATCGCCTGCCACCGCTGACCTCGCATGGCCCGAGAGTAGGCTCATGCGCCCGCGTGCGCCGAAGACGCCCCGCGCCCATTAATGTGACCTGCATGACAAGCAACGTTGACGCGTCGAATCCAGATCTGGTGACGGTGGACGTCCCCACCCACTGGTACAACCTGGCCGCTGAGCTGGACACGCCGATCCCGCCGCACCTGCACCCGGGCACCAAGGAACCGGTGGGACCGGACGATCTCGCGGCGTTGTTCCCGGCGGGACTCATCGCCCAGGAGGTCTCGAGGGAGCCGTACATCGAGATCCCGGAGCCGGTCCGCGAGATCTACAAGATGTGGCGCCCCGCGCCGCTGATCCGTGCCCGCCGCTTCGAGGAGTCGCTCAACACGAAAGCGCGCATCTACGTCAAGTACGAAGGCGTCAGTCCAGTCGGCAGTCACAAGACGAACTCTGCTGTCGCGCAGGCGTATTACAACAGCATCGACGGCGTCAAGAAGCTGACGACGGAGACCGGAGCCGGACAGTGGGGCAGTGCCCTCGCATTCGCGGGCGCACAGTTCGGGATCGACGTCGAGGTCTGGCAGGTGCGTGCCTCCTACGATTCGAAGCCATACCGCGGCTTCCTTATTCGCACCTACGGCGGCACCTTGCATCCGAGCCCGTCCGACCTGACCGAGGCCGGCCGCGCGATGCTTGAGAAGGATCCGAACACCAGCGGCAGCCTCGGCATGGCCGTCTCGGAGGCCGTCGAGGTCGCCGCGAACAACGACGACACCCGCTATGCGCTCGGCAGCGTCCTGAACCACGTCGTCCTGCACCAGAGCGTGATCGGTCAGGAGGCCGTCGAGCAGCTGTACGCCGTCGAATCTGCCGGCGCCGACGTCGTCTTCGGTTGTGCCGGAGGCGGATCGAACCTCGCCGGACTATCGTTTCCGTTCATTCGGGAGAAGCTCAACGGTCGTAGCAGCCCGCGCATCGTCGCCGCCGAGCCCGCTGCATGCCCGTCGATCACGCAGGGCGAGTACCGCTACGACCACGGCGACGTCGCCGGACTCACCCCGTTGCTCAAGATGCACACCCTCGGCATGGACTTCGTCCCGGACCCGATCCACGCAGGCGGCCTGCGCTACCACGGCATGGCGCCCGCGTTGAGTCACACCGTGGAACTGGGACTCGTGGAGGGCACGGCGATCGACCAACACGACGCGTTCAGCGCCGGAGTTCAGTTCGCGCGCACCCAGGGCATCGTTCCCGCACCGGAGTCGACGCATGCGATCGCCGCGTGCGCCGCGCACGTAGCGAACAGCGACAAAGAAGAGGTGGTGGTCATCGGGTTGTCCGGACACGGCCAACTCGATCTTCCGTCGTATGCGAGCTTCCTCGACGGCGGCTTCTGATCAGGTAGCGCTGAGATCGCGCGGATGTCGGCGAGCGTCTCGTCCCAGCCGTAGATGATGTCGTCGTAGGTCAACCGCATGGTCAACCGCATGGTCATCCAGCCGTCGACGAGCGCACGGCGGTCGTCCGGGTCGCGTTCAGGTACGAGTCGCACGGCTATCCATTCGTCCGCGGTCAGGCATCGGACCGCGTACTTGAGTGCGATCGGAATCGGGTCGACGGGTTCGGTTGCCACGTGGACGGGTCCCTGCAGTGGGCGGCACGCACGATGTTTGCCCGTCATGCCGCGCGACCGCCGCAGATGGAGTTCACCCGCGTGACCCGGTGGCACCCACAAGTCGTAGATGGTCAGCGCGGACACGCAGGTGAGGACTCCGCCGTCCCGAACGGCCGCGGCCGTTGTCGTGTCGTGGAGGCGGGTGGCCAGCCACCCGTGACGGAGTTGCAGCAGATCGCCTGTTCGGACAGCGCGCCGGATGCCGTCGTCCGAATAGCCGAGCGTGCGCAACCGACGTCGTGTGTAGATCCCAGGGTCCTCCACGTCAGGTCAGACGCATCCGTCGACCGTTCGGTTCCACGACACTCCGACTCGAGTGGCGAGGTGCGAAGGTGTCGAAAGTCGGTGGGGATTCGCCGGTGGGCCGAATCACTGTTTAAGCTGGACGTATGTCGAAAGTGCTGAGCTCTCTGCCTATTGGGGAGCGCGTTGGAATCGCGTTCTCGGGTGGCCTGGATACGTCCGTCGCCGTTGCCTGGATGCGTGAGAAGGGCGCGATTCCCTGCACGTACACCGCTGACCTCGGTCAGGCCGACGAGCCGGACATCGCGTCTGTGCCCGGTCGCGCGGGTCAGTACGGTGCGGAGATCTCACGTCTGGTCGACTGCCGGTCGGCGCTCGTCGAAGAGGGCCTGGTGGCCCTGCAGTGCGGCGCGTTCCACATCCGGACGTCGGGAAAGACCTACTTCAACACCACGCCGCTCGGCCGCGTCGTCACCGGCATGCTGCTGGTCCGCGCCATGAAGGAGGACGGCGTCGATATCTGGGGCGACGGCTCCACCTACAAGGGCAACGACATCGAGCGGTTCTACCGCTACGGCCTCATGGCCAACCCGCAGCTGCGCATCTACAAGCCGTGGCTCGACACCGAGTTCGTCGACGAGCTCGGCGGACGCCACGAGATGAGCGAGTGGCTCACTGCACGCGACCTTCCCTACCGTGATTCGCAGGAGAAGGCGTACTCGACGGACGCCAACATCTGGGGCGCCACGCACGAGGCGAAGACCCTCGAGCACCTCGATCACGGCCTCGACGTCGTCGATCCGATCATGGGTGTCGCCGCATGGCGGGACGACGTCGAGGTCGCCACCGAAGACGTCTCGATCCGCTACGAGCAGGGACGTCCGGTCGCCATCAACGGCGAAGTGTTCGACGACGCCGTCGCGCTCGTCCTCAAGGCCAACGAGATCGGCGGCAGGCACGGTCTCGGTGTCTCGGACCAGATCGAGAACCGCATCATCGAGGCGAAGTCGCGGGGTATCTACGAGGCTCCGGGCATGGCGCTGCTGCACATCGGCTACGAGCGTCTGGTGAACGCGATCCACAACGAGGACACCGTCGCCAACTACCACAACGAGGGCCGTCGCCTGGGCCGCCTCATGTACGAGGGCCGCTGGATGGATTCGCAGGCGCTGATGCTCCGCGAATCGTTGGTTCGCTGGGTCGGGTCGGCCATCACCGGCGAGGTCACCGTCCGGCTGCGCCGCGGCGACGACTACCACTTCCTGAACACGCAAGGCGCCGGTTTGTCGTACCACCCGGACAAGCTGTCGATGGAGCGTGTCGGCGATGCCGCGTTCGGCCCGTCCGACCGCATCGGTCAGCTCACCATGCGCAACCTCGACATCGCGGACTCGCGGGCCCGCCTCGAGCAGTACGCGCAGCTCGGCGTCGTCGGCGGTGCGACTGCGGACCTCGTCGGCGAACTGTCGGTCGGCGGCGCGCAGGCTATCGCGGGCGGACAGCCCGAGGACGCCGCGTCGGAGTCCCTCGATCGCGCGGCGATCGATTCGGGCGTCGACTAGCGGCCCGAGGACCTGGAAACGAAAGGAGCGCATCGCCACGGCGATGCGCTCCTTTTCGCTTGCTGACGTTAGACGTTCACTCCGTAGTCGCGGGCGATGCCGCCGAGACCCGACGCGTAGCCCTGGCCGATGGCGCGGAACTTCCAGTCGGCGTTATGGCGGTAGAGCTCACCGAACAGCATCGCGGTCTCCGACGACGCGTCCTCGGTGAGGTCGTAGCGAGCCACTTCCGAGCCGTTCGCGCGGTTCACGACACGGATGAATGCGTTGCGGACCTGTCCGAACGACTGTCCGCGGACGTCCGCATCGTGAATGGAGACGGGGAAGACGATCGACTGGACGTTCGGCGGGACTGCGGCCAGGTCGACGTTGATCGACTCGTCGTCGCCGTCGCCCTCACCGGTCAGGTTGTCACCGGTGTGCTCAATCGCGCCGTCGGGCGAACGCAGGTTGTTGTAGAAGACGAAGTGCTGGTCCGAGAGCACCTTGCCGTCCGCACCGAGGATCAGTGCGCTGCCGTCGAGGTCGAAGTCGGCGCCGGTCGTGCTCCTCGCATCCCAGCCGAGGCCGATCGCGACCGACGTGAGGCCGGGGGCCTCCTTTGACAGGGAGACGTTTCCGCCCTTGCTCAGGCTGACGCTCATAGTGGAATGCCCTTTCTCTGCGCGGTGGCATCCGCCCGCGAACAGGCGCGAGCGGACGGGGTCGTTTCTACTGAATCATGCTGTTACCACTGAACCACGAGAAGTCGTTTCACGTGAATCGTACGAATGACGTCACTTCCCATTCGGGTTGCCAGACGCTTTGACAGCCAATGCTTTTCGCTTCGCACGCCGCCTGCCGAGAAGGTAGAAGTCGACGGCGACGCCGATCACGATGCCGACGATTACACCGATCAGGGTTGCGCCGCGGAAGCCGGGGCCGAGGAGGTCGAGCTGCAGGCGGCCGGCCTTCGCGCCCTGACCGCCGCCGATGGTGACGGCGAGGGTCAACAGGTTCGGGATCAACAGGAGCAGAGCGACGATGCCCATCAGCCACGAGCCGACGTTCTTCGAGGTCTTGCCGATCGAGAAGACCGCAAGGAGCCCGAGCATCAGTGGCACCGCGGAGCCCAGGATGCCGTAGAACAGACCCCACAGCGTGCCCGAGGTGAGACTCCGGTCGATGCGGGTGCCCATCCGCGTGCCCCACCAGTCGGGCAGGAGACGCTGCAGGATGAAGTAGGCGATCACGACGATGATCACGGTGCCGATGCCGAGGATCACCTTGTTCTTGGTGGACAGCGTAGGCAGCGACCATCGGCTGGACTTACTCGCGGTCGTCTCGGCCACGGGTTCCGGTGGGACATCGGGCAGTTCGCTCATATGACAACTGTGGCACAGACCGGCCTCTGATGGCGGGGGACTGGTCGGCGCCGCCCGATCAGCCGAGATACTGCGAGACGAATGGGATGGCCTTGTTCGCCGTCTTCCCGTTGAAGCCTTCGCCGATCGCACGCATCTTCCACGTGCCCGCCTCCCGGTGCACGATGGCCATCGTCACGCCGGTGAACGGCATGCCACCGGCCAGGGTGTAGCGGGCGAGCTCGGCGTTGGTGCTCTGATCGATCAGGCGGCAGTACGCGTTCTGCACCTCGGCGAACGTCTGGCCGCGGTACGACGTGACCACGAAGACGAGATTGTCCACGTGCGGCGGGATCGCCGCGAGGTTCACCGAGATCACCTCGTCGTCGCCGTCGCCCTCACCAGTCAGGTTGTCGCCGGAGTGGATGATCGACCGATCCTTCGACTTGAGATGACCGAAGTAGACGGTCTCCACGCACTGACCCTGCGAGAACATCAGGACCGACGCGTCCAGGTCGATCTCGCTGCTGCCGCCTCCGCCGAAGAAGCCGCGCTTGGGTCGGGGCACCGGATCCCAGCCGAGTCCCATCCAGATCTGGGTGAGATCGACGCCGCCCTCCTTCCGCAAGGAAACCTTCTGGCCCTTGACCAGCGAGACGGGGCGGTCCTTTGAGAGGCTGACCTCGGGAGCGGCGGCGGGCTGGGCAGGGGGCTGCTGACCGTATTGGGGCTGGCCGTACTGCGGATGAACGTATTGGGGTTGCGGCGCATAGCTCTGCTGCTGGGGAGCAGGCTGCTGTGGCGGTGCGTACTGCTGCTGGGGCGGGGTGTACGGCGGGGGAGTCGGAGCAGGAGCAGGAGCCGGGGCCGCAGGAGCAGGCTGGGCAGGGGGAGCAGGCGCGTCGTCCACCGAGACGCCGTGATCTCGGACCAAGTCGGCGAAACCACCGGCATACCCCTGGCCGACGGCGCGCACCTTCCACTGGCCGTTGCGCTGGTAGATCTCCACCGCGATCACCACGGATTCGCTGCTCAGGCCGTCCACCACGTAATCGAACAACGGCGAACCCGCAGCGTCGAACACGCGCGTCACCGGCGGGGCGAACTGACCGAAACTACGCGACGCATCGTCGAGCGTGATGATCGCCCGGACCGCCGCGATGTCGGCGGGAATACCGCTCGTCGAGATGTGCAGGCGGCCGTCGCGCAACTGCACGCCCGGTCCCGACGGCTGGTTGAAGAACACGAAGTCGGCGTCGCTGCGGACCTTACCGGTCTCGGTGACCAGGAGCCCGGACAGATCGGCGGGAGCAGCCACCTCGACCGAGACTACGATCTCCGGGCCCGGCAGCGGGGCATTCTGACCTTTGGCGAGTGATGACACGAGATACCTCTACTTCTCGGCGAATGCCGGATCGGAAACAGGATCGGTGGAGACGGGAGGAGCGGGAGCGGCGAATGCGCGTGCAGCGAACCAGGCGAGGATCTCCTCGGCGGCCGCCGCACCCGCGACGCGAGTGACTTTCAGGCCGGGGATCGTCCAGCCTGCGTCGTGGAGTTCGCCGTGACGCGGCCGGATCGCGTGATCGGCGAACTCGAGCAGGTCGGCATCCAGTCGGCCGTCACCGGCCGCGAGCACCGGAGCGTCGGTCGGTAGGACGCCCTCTTCGACGAGGCGGCGTCGGACCTCGGCGATCGCGGAGGACTTCGTGACGGCGACGGGCATCGCATAGATCTTCCGACCCTGCTGAGACACCGTCCAACCGCGAGGCGCACACCATTCTCGCCACGACGGAACGAAGTCCGGGGGCTGGCGGTCGGGATCGACGACGAGGTACACGAACAAGTCGTCCGCGATGCGGGTGGACTGCACCCACGAGTCGTCGATCCTGCTCAGCAAGTCGGCGTGCAGATCTGCGAGAGGAGCAGACCGCTCGGAGACGCGCTCGTGCAGACGCGCGCGCCAGAGCGCGTCGTCGTCGCCGTCGCACAGGATCCGCCCGCCGTTGGAGACCACCGCGTACCGGAACGGACCGCCCGGCAGCGAGATCCGCTCGAACTGCGCGCGGGTGCGGGTCGTGACCGGGACGACGTTGGTGTGCGCCGCCAGCGCGGTGAGGGCGTCGACGGCAGGCGCCGTCATGAAGCTGAGCGGTGCGTCGTTGTAGATCTCGACGCAGACGGGGGGTTTCGACCGCTCGGTTTGAAATCTCGACTCCGCTCGACCAGCAGATGAGAGCTCTGCTCGACCAGCGGATGGGAGCTCTGCTCGACCGGGAGATGGGGGTCTCGAATCCGCTCGACCGGCGTTAGTAACTGCAGAGCGCGAGTAGATCATGGTGCGGTCGAGGTCGGTCGCGATCAGGGCGTTCATACGTTCTCCTTGATCAGGCCGACGCATGAATAGGCGAGGTCGTCGATCACGTCGACGGGCACGCCGCGCTCGGCGGCGAGCATTCGGATGTGCTCGTGATCGGGCAGATCGGGTACGCGGACCAGGATCCGCCACGGGACGCGGCGCAGCAGGACGCGGGTGGTCTCACCGATCCCCGGTTTCACGAAGTTGATCGACGACAACTCGTACCGCTGCTGCATCGTCTCGACGGACGCCCAACCGTCCCACTGGGGGGTGCGATCGGAGTCCCGCAGGACGGCGGCATGCGCTACGGCGTCGTCGGCGACCGACGCGAACTCGGCTGCGACTGTGTCGAGGAACCGGTTCGAGACGTCGAACGGCGCGAGATCGCGATAGAACTTCGCACCGTGGAAATCGCCGGGCCCGATCAACTCGTCGTTCAACACGGTTCGCGAGACGAGCCCGGACACCGTCGAGTTGAGGCAGGCCGATGCGATCAGGAAGTCGTCCCGAGTCCCGAACAAGCGGGTGCACGAGCCGGGATCGGCGAGGACCGCGAGCTCGTCGTTCAACCGTGCGCCGCCCGCAGCCGCGTACTCGTCGAGCGCTGCGGTCAGCTCTCGCGCGATGGCGCCCTTACCCGTCCAGCCATCGACGAACACCACCGAATCGGGGTCGTGACGTGCGGCGATGTAGTCGAGTGCGACGGCGTCGATTCCGCGACCACGCACGATCGACACCCCGTAGTGGGCGGGCGTGATCCCGCGCGACCACCGCATCCAGCGCGCGATGAGGACACCGATCGGGGTGCCCGCACGCGCCAACGACACCAGCGTCGGGTTCGGCGACCGCTCGACCAGGATCAGTTCGGCGACAGTGCCGACCGCGAGCGCCAGACGTCGTGCCGACCCGGCCAGCGCCGCGTCGAACAGTTCCAGATAGTCCGCGCCCGGCTGGAACTCGATCGGCAGCGATTCCGCGTAATGCGCGAGACCCGCCTGGATACGACGTTCACGTTCGGCGAGATCGCCCTCCAGCGAGAACTCCGACAGATCCTTCAGCAGCCACGCGACCTCACCGGGAGCGTACGAGCCGAACTGCGGTCCGCGCAGCGGGTCGCCGACCGGCGCGGGTCGACTCGACGCATGCGCGCGGGCCGCGCTCAGTCGGGCCGGATCGGCCGAGGGGATTGTAACCACGACGACGCGGTGCCCGGCCGCGGTGAGCACGTCCAGGAGCCCGCCGTCCGCGCGCAACGCAGCAGTGTCGGCGGGATCGTCGATCACCAGCAGGACCGTGGGCGTCGCCGACGATCCCGGAGCGGCGACGTTGTAGAGGAACCGGCCGAGGTCGTCGATTCCCTCCGGGGAAGGGAACGAGAAGCCGCGTCGGAGCGGGTAGCCGTCCTCGTCGACGACGTGCGCAGGCGAGCGCGACGTGGTTTGGAACGCCGCGTCGACGCCCTGGTCGGCGAGCCGCTCGGCGATGCACAGCGGCAGATACATCAGCTCCTCGTGGCCGACGACAGTCACCGACTCGTCGACGGCGAGCACGCCGCGCAGCCCCGCAGCGAGATCGTCGACCGCCCGGTGGAACGCTGCGGTGTCGTCGGCGAGGAAGCCGTGCCTGCCGCCGTCCGGCACACACGCTGGCCAGGGCGCCGACACGAACTCGACGGGTCCGCGGTCGTCGCCTGTCGGATTCAGCTCGGCGGGCGCCAACGCGCACACCCGGGCGGTCAGGTCGTCGGGCAGGCTCACTCGGCCCGAGGCGAGCGCGACGAAGTCGACGGTGATTCCGATGCGGTCGGCGGTGGCGGCGCACTCGGCGTGATGCTCGGGTGAACGCATGTCGACGAGGGATGCGACCACGTATCGGTGATGGGGGTCGAGGCCGTGCAACGCCTCGATCGCTTCCAGGGCGGTTCGCCCGGTGCTGATCTCGTCGTCGACCAACACGACCGGGACCGTGGGCTCGGTGGCGAGGATGGCGGCGTCGGTCGGCTGCAGCAGATGGGTCGTCGCATGCGAGTGCCCTTCCTCGAACGAGCCGTGCACCGTCGCCGACGCGACCGCCCGCCGCGTCGAATGCAGGTAGCGGGCAGCTTCCATGCGCTCGGCGACGCAGTGGCCGAGCCCCGTCGCCGTCTCCGCGAAGCCGAGGACGGTGGCCGCCGCAGCGTCGTCGCCGAGGAGTTCGACCACGGCGTCGGCGAGCGCGTCGGCGGCCGCGCGTACTCGGGCGGGCGGCGTCGGTAGATGCTTGCCGAGCACCGTGGACACCAGCAGGTGTGCCCGTTTCGGGTTACGTCGCAGCCCGAGCTGCACCAGTGCGTCGACTCTGTCGCCGGAGACGGTGGCGCCGAACTCGGCGGTGACCCAGGATGCCGTGGTACTCGCGGTCACTCGCTGCTCCATTCGGTGAGGAGGTCGACGAAGTTGACGTCGGGGCGCGCCACCCCGAATACATGGGCTCGATCGAGCACGGCCAGCGCCCAATTGCGGTGTGGCTTGAGCTCGTTCATCTTATTGCGGTACGACGACGCCTGCGCGCCACCGCTGTCTCGGTAGAGGATGTCGAGCGCATCGGAGTACTCCTCGTCGGCGACGCACGACAATGCGTGCACCGCCCCCACGTGGACCGGATGGATGACGGTCTTGCCGGTGATCCCGTTCGCGCGATCCAACGCGATCTCGCGCAGGAGCCCGTCCATGTCGCGGCTGACCAGGTGCTGTCGGAAATACACGGCGTCGAGCTCGCGGAACGGTGTGTGCCGCAACGTGGGCGCGAACATCCGCTCGTGGTTGGCGAAGTACTCCCACACTGGTCCGGTGATCACGAAGCCGGTGCCGTCGGCCCGTCCGAGCATGTTGACGATCGCCGCGATCACGTCGGCCGCCACGCGCACGTCGTAGATCGTTACGTCGCGGTCGCGGCGGATCCCGAACAGCCCGCAGATGTCGGTAGCCCCGATCCGGACCGCCAGGACACGGTCACGATGCCGGTTCAAGACGTTGCGGATCGCGGTGAGCTCGGCGTCGCGGGTCTCCCGGTGGACGATGCGCGCAGACTCCAGTACCGGCATCGCGAACAGCGGTCTACCCAGGTCGACCGACGCCGCAGCGACCGCGTCCAATGCTGCTCCACCGGTGGACGCCTCGAACTTCGGAATGACGAAACCGGCGAGGCAGTGCCCGGTGTCGAGCGCGGCGGTGATCGTCTCGATCTGCGCGATCGATCGGATACGGACGAACAGCAGCATCCCCGACCAACCCTGCTCGGCGAACTCGGTGATCGCAGCGATGGTTCCGGCGAGGGCGAGCGCCTCGTCGTCGTCGGGGACGGCGTCCTCCAGATCGATGACCATCGAGGTGACACCCTCGGCGGCGCGACGCCGCACGAGGGCGGCCAGGTCAGGCCTGGTCGCGGGGACGTACAGGGTGGCGCCCAGCGCCACCGAGAGATGCGTGATCGGCGACTCGAGGGTCACCGGCTGGGGGCGGCATCGGAACAGACGCTCGCACTGCGCGTCGTCGAGATGCGAGAAATGAGTGATTCCTCGGGTCGTGGCTCGCTCGGTCACGGTCATCTCCTTTCGGGGAGGCGCGTCAGTGGCGCGCGACCTGCTCGCGCATCCGAGTGATGATCTCGGTGATGCGGCTGTCGACGGCACGCAACTGGGTGAGGTAGCTCCAATAGTCGGGGTGGATGCGTTCGAGGGTCGTCGCCGCACGGTCGATGCGATCGCTTTGTGCGTCCAGGACCGACCCCCATTCGCGTTCCAGTCCGTGACCGAGGGCGAAATGCTGCGCGTCGCGCACCCGGAACCGCACCTGCGCCGACGCCTCCACCGGGTCGTGACGCACCTCGCGTAGATCGGTCAGGCGGTCGAAGGCGCGGTCGAGTTCGTCGTCCGCGTGGGTCAACAGGGTCCGTGCCCGCTCGGTGGCGGCGAGCGCCTCGTCGGGCGCCCCCGACACCAGCGATCGGGCGCGATCGAGTTCTGTCGTCGCCGCCGCGAGGTCGGCGCGCACGTCGTCCGGCGTCGAGACCAGGTCTGCCGAGCATTCGGCGCTGAACTCGCGGAGCAGCGACGACACCACCGCGGGGATCTTCTCCAGACGGGTGGTGACGGCCTGCCGCCGGGTGTCCAGTGACCGGATGGTGCGGTCTGCGTCCGCGGCCATGTTCGGTGCCTTGTCGAGCAACTGCTGCACGTTCGTGGCCGCGGCGACAACGGCCTCGCCGGTTTGTCGGCGATCCGTGATCCCCGAGGCCGCCTCGAATGCCGACAGATTCTGGGCGAGGGCATCGGCAGCCGCCCGTACCGACGTCAGGCCGACGTACTCGGATCGTGCGGAGTCGAGTGCGGCGAGCGCGCTCGTGGCCGCCACCCGCGCATCGCGATCGGCCTGCTCGGCGCCCGCGACCGCGGCCTTTCCCGCGTTCAACGCACGGCTGTGCGTCCGACCGAAACGATCCAGTGTCGCCGACACCTGGGCGAATCCGCGCAGACAGTTGTCGACCGCGGGAGGTGTCGCCTCGGGCGACCCTTCTGCGGAGACCGTCAAGTACTGCGTGATGACCCCGTCGTACTGGTCGCGCACCGCATCCCATTCGGCAGGCGGGATGGACCCGGGCGACACCGCGCGGGCGGCGCGCACCGCCGGCGCGATCTGACCCATCGTCGACTCACAGGCGAAGAACGCGTCCGTCAACGCCGCGAGCTGCGCCGGGGTGGCGCGATCAGCTTGCGGTCGCCTGCCGAACAGGCTGCGGCGCGGGTTGCTGGGCACTCTTCGATGCTATCGACTACCAGCGGTGATCACCGGGTCAGCCGGCGGGAGCCCCGGCCGACCGCAGTAGTCACTTCTTCCCCGCAGTCCACTTCATGCCGAACCCGTACGCGGCGTCGACGTCGCGTTGCGCGCCGCGGATGTAGCGGACCTCTCGCTGCACCTGCATCTCGCCGTCCACGTTGGTGAGCATCGCGATGGCGCACGAGATCGCTTTGTCGTCTGCCGAGTCCAGTCGGACTTCGACCTGTGGGCCGGAGGTCGGCATCAGCGTGACCGCGCCGTTCGCGGCGGACCAGTTCGGGGCGCCCTCGTAGATGTAGGCGAAGATCAGCACTCGCCGGAAACGATTCACGTCGCCGAGGTTGATGTGCAGGTTCTCGCCACCCTCCGAGCCGCCGCTGCGGTCGTCGCCGTCCAAGAAGATGAACGGTGGACGATTCAGGTCGCCGAACGAATTGCCGAGCGCCTGGACGACGCCCTTGGACCCGTCTGCCAGCTCGTACATCGCGGCCAGGTCGAGGTCTACGGCCGTGTTCCGCTTGAAGAATCCGCGCGACGGAGCCGACTGCGTCCAGTTCAAGTTCACGCGCATCGTGCCCTGGGACTCGCCCCGCTTGGTGAGCGACACCGACGGGGTGTCCTTGTCGAGTGTCACTTTGTTCATGTTCACAGCCATGATCTGCCGTCCTATTTCGCTTCTACGTCGAGAAGTTCGTTGGTGAGTCCGTCGTCATTCGCCTCACGTCGTTTGCGGATGACGCTGGTGACGAGTGCGGCGGCGATCAGGACCACGCCGACGAGCCCGGTGATGACCTCGGGGACTGGGGTCCCGATCGAGTACATGAGGATGAACGCCAGCGCACCGATCGCCCAGTGGGCGCCGTGCTCGAGGTAGACGTACTCCGACAGCGTGCCCTTGCGGACCAGGTACACGGTCAGCGAACGGACGAACATCGCACCGATCAGACCCAGGCCGAGCGCGATGATGATCGGGTCCGCGGTGATCGCGAACGCGCCGATCACGCCGTCGAACGAGAACGATGCGTCCAGGACCTCGAGGTACAGAAACAGGAAGAAGCCGGCTTTGCCGGTCGCCTTGACCAGATCGGACGGACCTGACGAGGGTTCGTCCTCATCGTCGGTGTTGAACATCTCGCCGAGTCCGTTGACGACGATGTAGGTGATCATGCCGAGTGCGCCGGCGATCATGACCGTGCTCGCCTCGCCCTCATGAGCGATGAAGCTCGCGGTGATCACGAGAACGCCGGTGGCGATAACGACGTTGAGCATGTCGAGCTTGCCGATGCGGATCAGTGGCCGCTCGATCCACGAGAGCCAGGTGATCTCCTTGTCCTCGAAGATGAAGCCGAGGAACAGCATGAGCAGGAACATGCCGCCGAACGCCGCGATCTGCGGGTGGGCGTCAGTGATGATCGTCTCGTAGCTCGGATCGCCGTTGGCGAAGTGCGAGGCGTCATTCGCAGGCGGGTTCAGCGCCAGATCGAGGGCGTCGACCGGGTTGAGCCCTGACGCCAGCCAGACGATGACCAGCGGGAACAGCACGCGCATGCCGAACACGGCGATCAAGATGCCGATGGTGAGGAAGATCTTCTGCCAGAAATCGCTCATGCGACGGAGCACAGTGGCATTGATGACGGCGTTGTCGAACGAGAGCGAGATCTCGAGGATGCCGAGGATCAGGGTCAGAAGCAGAGCTTCGGGGCCGCCGTAGATGAACGCCACCACCAGCGAGACGATGGTAATGAGGAACGACAGACCGAATATTCGGAGGATCACGTGCGGTGACGGCCTTTCAGGAGAATGGTCGGCGCGCATCCCCTACGAGAAGAGTCTGCAGCGGCCGGGCGCCGTCGCGGGCGCACCGCCGAGATCGGCGACGCGCCCGCGGCAGCGGTACTGGTCGAGTGCGTCAGACGTTGACGCCGAAATCGCGGGCGATGCCCGCGAGTCCGGAGGCGTACCCCTGGCCGATGGCACGGAACTTCCACTCCGCGCCGTTGCGGTAGAGCTCACCGAACACCATCGCGGTCTCGGTCGACGCGTCCTCGGTGAGGTCGTAGCGGGCGATCTCCGAGCCGTTGGCGCGGTTGACGACGCGGATGAACGCGTTGCGGACCTGCCCGAACGACTGGCTGCGGGCGTCGGCGTCGTAGATCGAGACGGGAAAGACGATGGAGTCGACCTCGGGCGGAACGGCGGCCAGGTCGATGTTGATCGCTTCGTCGTCGCCGTCGCCCTCACCGGTGGTGTTGTCGCCGGTGTGCTCGATGGAGCCGTCGGGCGAACGGAGGTTGTTGAAGAACACGAAGTGCTGGTCGGAGACGGCCTTTTTATCGGTCTTGAGCGCGATGGCGCTGCCGTCCAAGTCGAAATCGGTGCCCGTGGTGGTGCGGACATCCCAGCCTAGGCCGATGGTGACGGCGGTCAGTCCGGGGGCCTCTTTCGTCAGGGAGACGTTGCCGCCCTTGGTCAAGCTCACACCCATGTGCATTCCTTTCAATCGGCGAGCTGGCTGCTCGGGTTGGACGCGCGCCCCGAAGCCCGGTGCAGCGTCACTGTAACGGCGTCTGACGATGTCAGGTTGTACGAGAAGTCGGTCGTGTGAACGAGGGCGCGCCTTCCGAGAGGTCCGAAACGCGAGAGGCCCGAAACGTCCGCCTGCCGCCCTCATTTCCCCAGATTAGCGTGAACTCACCGTGTCGGCATGGGGGTCATTCCCCAGATGCCGACCAAGAATGAGACTGTTTCTCGGATCAGTCCCATTTTGGGGCCTCCGGGTGGTACATGTCACAGGGGCGTCGAGTGGTGCGGACGCTGAATCCACGGACGAGGAATCCATGAACGACGTAGGCGAGTCGATCACGCGCAGAACAGCCTTGAAAGGCGCCGCGGCCGCGGCGGTGGCGACCGGAGTGCTGGCGACGAGCCCGCTTGCGTCGTACGCGCACGCCGCCCCTCGGACCCGGGCCAGACGCGAGGTAGCGATCTTCGGTGGTGGGATGGCCGGCCTGTCGGCGGCCCACGAACTGATCGAGCGCGGGTTCACGGTGACCGTCTACGAGCCGAGCAGGCTCGGTGGCAAGGCGTTCAGTCACGACGTGCCCGGTACCGCGAAGGGAGGCCGCGAGGCGCTGCCGGGCGAACACGGGTTCCGCTTCTTCCCCGGTTGCTATCAGCATGTCCCGGACACGATGGAGCGCATCCCGGTGCCGGGCGGCGGCAACGTCCGCAGCAGACATCTGGTGAATGTCGAGACCGCCCTCGTCGCGTTCGACGACGCCGGGTACGCGCCGACGACGACCCCCACGTCCGCGATCGGCATGATCGAGCACGCGGGCCCGATCGTTGATCTGGATAATCTGCGCAACGCGCTCACCACCGGTTTGAGCTTCGTCCGCGACATCTCACCACTGGAACTCGCCTACTTCGTCAATCGCGAACTGATCTTCGCGACCAGCTGCGACGAACGACGGTACGGGCAGTGGGAGAAGATGTCGTGGCGCGAGTTCGTGAAAGCCGACAGCAAGTCGCCCGCGTATCGGCGCTACCTCGCCGGGGCACTCACCCGCGCGCTCGTCGCGGCCAAGTCCGAGACCGCGTCGGCCCGCACCATCGGCTCCATCGGCCTGGCGCTCGCCACGTCGGCCACCGGACTGGTGCCGCAGTACGAGACCGGTCCGATCTTCGGCGGCGTCGACCAGGTCCTCAACGCGCCGACCAGCCACGCGTGGATCGACCCGTGGGTCGCCTACCTCACACGGCGAGGCGTCACCTTCGCCATGAACCAGAGCGTCGCCGCGTTCGACTACGCGGGCGGCCGGATCACCGGTGCGCGACTGGCGTCGGGAGCGACGGTCAACGCCGACTGGTACGTCGCGGCGATGCCGATCGATCGCCTCGGCCCGCTGCTGAGTCCGACACTGTTGGCGGCCGATCCGTCGCTTCGCGGCATCGGGAAGCTGAACGACGACTGGATGGTCGGCATCCAGTTCTATCTGTCACGGCGCAGCGAGCTGCCGCCCGGCCACATCGCTGCGCTCGGCACCCCGTGGGCGTTGACCGGACTGTTCCAAGCGAAGCCGTGGGGTGTCGACTTCGCGAAGAAGTACGGCGACGGTCGTGCCCGTGACTGTCTGTCCATCGACATCTCCGACTGGGAGAAGCCGGGAGTCCTCTACGGTAAACCGGCCAAACGCTGCACCAAGAAGGAGATCGCCAAGGAGGTCTGGGCGCAGATGAGCCGCGCCATGAATGCGGGTGGAAAGAAGATCCTTCGCGAGGAGGAGATCGTTGCCTGGTCGCTCGACCCCGGGATCAGTTGGACGCCGAAGATCACCAACGCGACGCCGCTCATGGTCAACACCGCCGGGTCGTACGAGCACCGCCCGCACGCCTACACGAAGATCCCCAACTTCTTCATCGGCGGCGACCACGTCCGCACCAACATCGATCTCGCGACTATGGAAGGCGCCAACGAGGCGGGCAGGCGCGTCGCGAATGCGATCATCGCCGCGTCCGACAGCCCGGCGAAAGACGCTGCGGTGCATCCACTGTGGGAACCGTCGTTCCTCGCGCCGTTGAAGGCAGAAGATCGTAAACGCTATCGGTCCGGGCAGCGGCACGTGCTCGACGTCTGACGATTCGTCGGGTCGTTCGAACGGTTCACACGCACGGCATACCGCTGCGCAGATGCCGGTGATGGGCATTACGCTCCACTCGACGACGCCCTCGAGGGGTTGGCGTCGGACAGAGAGTCGGAGTCTAAAAGGAGCGCCACGGATGTAGCCGTTCAACCAGGATCCCGGACCGGGGGTCCAGCCGCAGGGGCAGGCGGGCCCGATGCCCGGGTATCCGCCGATGGCGCCTGGGCCGCGTCGACCACTCGACATCGGCCCGATCGCATCCGCCGCCACTGCGGTCGCGGGCGTGATCGTGCTGTTCTGCTCGCTGCTCGACCTGTACTCGATCACTGTCGACCCCGGAGCGGTCGACGACTCGGTGAACGGGACCGTCGATGTCGGGATGGGCTTCTACACGATCGTGCCTTTCAACGCGCCCGTCGTGGCGCTCGCCATCCCCATCCTGATGCTGATCGCCGCGGTGACAGCGATTCCCGGTGTCCTCGGTCGTCGGCAGGGCTCGCTCGTGTCGGCCGTCAGCGCGATCGGGGCCACCCTCCTCGGCCTGATCATGATGATGTCCAACCCGCTTCCCGACGTCGCCATCACCGGTGATCTCGAGAAGGAGGCGACCCCGGAGATGAAGAAGATGGGCGCAGATTCGGTCGGTGACCTCTTCGACCGCGTCGTCGACGTCGGGCCGGGCGCAGGCCTCATCGTCGCGGTCGTGTTCGGGTTCCTCGCCTCGGCCGCCGCAGGCGTCGCGTACTGGCGCAACGGGACCGATCAGCCGCAGCAGAACGGGTTCGGGCACACCGCGTTCGGTCCCATCGGGCCGCAGTCGGGTGCGTTCGCTCCGATGCCCGTAGCGCAGGGGCCTGCGCCGATGACGGGGTGGGGGCAGGCCCCACAGCCACAGCAGCCGCCGACCGGCGGCCCGGGAATGCCGTGAGTCGCGCGCGGATCGTCGCGGCCGTCACCGCGGTGCTCGGACTCGTCGGTCTCGGCCTGACGATGCTGCCGCTGATCTCGGTCAGCGTCAGCGGACGACTCCTCATGTCGCTCGGGGATGACGACTATCTGACGTATCTGATCTTCGGGGGCGCCTCGTCGTTGACCGACTACTGGGAGCAGGGCTGTGAGCGGTCGGGCAAGTACTGCGAGAACTCGGGCGGCGCCCACGTCGACGTGAGCGGCTACGACCTGATCGTCTCCGGCTATGCGGTAGGCGCACTCATCCCGATCGTGTTGGCGCTCGGGGTCGCGGCCGGTGCGCTGTACGCGTCGCGCGGCCGGGACCGACGGGTCTTCACGTTCCTCGCCCTGGCCAGCGCGGCGGCGCTGTTCGTGCTGCTGTTCACGTGGTTCAACCCGGGCGCGGCGATTTCCGGAACGGGTTCGATGGGGCAGTTCGACGACGCCACGACCACTGATGGCAACTCGGAAGTGACGATGTCCGTCGGCCCGGGCCTCTACCTTCCGGCGATCGACCTTACGGTGATCTTCGCTCTCACGACGTGGCAGGCCGTCGCATCGTCGCATCTGTCGATCCGACCGCGTCCCCGGCCACAGGGCTTCCCGAGGTCTGCACCGCCCGCGCCGGTCGGAGGCTGACCGAGTCGGACGCGCGAACCTTTGTGCTCGACGGTGTCCCTGGGACACCGTCGAGCACAACGTTCAGGGATCTGCCGAAGTGGCGCTACTAGTCGGCGCCGATGATGAAGGCTTCGAGCTGCTGGCGCGCGACGTCGTCGGCGATCTGCTCGGGCGGGCTCTTCATCAGGTAGGCCGAGGCGGGGAGGATCGGACCACCGAGGCCGCGGTCCTTGGCGATCTTCGCGGCGCGGACGGCGTCGATGATGATGCCCGCCGAGTTCGGCGAGTCCCAGACCTCGAGCTTGTACTCGAGGTTCAAGGGGACGTCACCGAAGGCGCGGCCCTCCAGGCGGACGTAGGCCCACTTGCGGTCGTCGAGCCATGCGACGTAGTCCGACGGTCCGATGTGCACGTTCTTGTCGTTGATCTTGCCCGACAGCGAACCGGTCAGGTTGCTGGTGACGGCCTGGGTCTTGCTGACCTTCTTCGACTCCAGGCGCTCACGCTCAAGCATGTTCTTGAAGTCCATGTTGCCGCCGACGTTCAACTGGTACGTGCGGTCGAGGGCTACGCCGCGGTCCTCGAACAGCTTCGCCATCACCCGGTGGGTGATGGTGGCGCCGACCTGGCTCTTGATGTCGTCGCCGACGATCGGGACGCCCGCGTCGGCGAACTTCTTGGCCCACTCCGGGTCGGAGGCGATGAAGACGGGCAGGGCGTTGACGAAGGCGACGCCCGCGTCGATCGCACACTGTGCGTAGAACTTGTCGGCCTGCTCCGAGCCGACCGGAAGGTAGCTCACCAGGACGTCGGCGCCCGAGTCCTTGAGTGCCTTCACGACGTCGACGCCGTCGCCGTCGGCCTCGGTGATCGTCTCCTTGTAGTACTTGCCGAGCCCGTCGAGCGTGTGGCCGCGCTGCACCGGAACGTTCAGCGGGGCGACGTCCGTGATCTTGATGGTGTTGTTCTCGCTGTTGTTGATCGCCTCGGCGAGGTCGAAGCCGACCTTCTTGGCATCGACATCGAACGCGGCGACGAACTCGACGTCGCGGACGTGGTAACCGCCGAACTTGACGTGCATGAGGCCGGGCACGGTCGCGTTCTCGTCTGCGTCCTTGTAGTAGTGCACGCCCTGGACCAAGGATGAGGCGCAGTTACCCACGCCGACGATGGCCACGCGCACGCTGTTGGTTTCACCCATGGTCGGGCTCTCCTTCTTTCTGTGGCGATACGGCGGAATGCGGTACCGCCGTTTCATTTCCTTCTTCGATGCCGTCGCCGTTGGTCGGCGGTTCGGCATGCAAATCTTGCGACTCCGCTGATGCCTCGTCGGCGATCAGCTTGTTGAGCCATCGGACCTCGCGTTCGGAGGTCTCCAAGCTCAGTTCGTGCATCTGCCGCGTGTAGTGGTCGTTGCCCCGCGACGAGCGTCCGAGCATGTCGCGCAGACCCTCGCGACGCTCCTCGACCTGGCGACGTCGACCCTCCAGAATCCGCATCCGCGCGACGGCGGGCGTTCGGCTGAAGAATGCGAGATGCACGCCGAACCCGTCGTCGGTGTAGTTCTGCGGTCCCGTGTCGGCGACCAACTCGCTGAATCGAGCCTCCCCCTGGGGGGTCAGACGGTAGACGCGGCGACCGCGGCGAACCTTGGTGACGGTCACCGTCTCCGGCTCGTCCTCAGTGATCAAGCCATCGGCGCGCATCCGACGCAGGGTCGGATACAGCGAGCCGTAGCTGAACGCGCGGAACGCGCCCAACAGGCCGGTCAGACGCTTTCGCAGCTCGTAGCCGTGCATCGGCGCTTCGAGAAGAAGGCCCAACACGGCCATTTCGAGCACGGCGGACCCCTTTCGACGCGTTGTGACGGCTAGATGCAATCCTCAATGTATCGCATCGATATATTTGATGCCGAATTGCGCGGGTGCTTCTGGTCTTTGATCTCCATCACAGCGGCATTCGCGGACGCTGCGCGTCTACGCTGGGAGCCGTGCAGCGCCAACTCGTCGACTACGCCCTCGCGCGGCGTAGCGTCCTGGCCCGCCTACGAGCGGGCCAGATGGCGCTGTCAGAAGTCTGCGACGGCGACCCGTACCTGCTTCGAGCTGCGAAATTCCACGGCAGGAGCACCGAGCGGACGTGCCCGGTGTGCCGCAAGGAGCAGGTCACGTTGGTGTCGTGGGTGTTCGGCGGAACCGGTGGAGCGCCGGCTGGTACCGCCCGCAGTGAATCGGAGATAGCGGCACTCGCGGCGTCGTCTCCCGAGTTCACCGTGCATGTCGTCGAAGTGTGCCGGACGTGCCACTGGAACTATCTGATCCAGTCGTACGTTGCCGGTGTGCCTCGACCCGCAACGAAGCGGCGACGGGTAGCGAAATAGTCGGCGAAGAGCGATACAGACGGTAGGAACGGTCTCCGTGTGACCCGGTCGGTGCCGTGCAGAGTTGGCAGCAGCGCTGCTGTGCGTCAAAGTTGTGAAGACAGTTCTACACGGGCTGACGAGTGCAAGAGAAGTAGGTGAGCGATGACCAGCGAGGCTGGTGACAACTCCGAAGGAAGACGGACAACTGCGAAAGCGGTGGCATGGGTCCTCGGTCTGGCAGCCGGCGTGGTGCCGGTGGTGGCCATTCTCGGTGTGATCATGTTCGTGTTCACCTACGTGACCGTCGACGTCCCCGCACCGGGCGACATCAAGCAGAACCAGGTCGCCACCATCACGTATGCCAACGGCGGGACAATCGCTCGGATCGTTCCGGAGGAAGGCAACCGTACCGACGTCAAGTACGAGGACATCCCACCGTCGATGGTCGCTGCCGTGAAGGCGGCGGAGGACCGTGACTTCGACGACAACGTCGGATTCTCGCTGACCGGTTTCTCCCGTGCCGCGCTCGGTAAACTCAACGGCAACGACGCAGGTGGCGGCTCGACCATCACCCAGCAGTATGTGAAGAACGCGATCGTCGGCGACGAAGTCAGCTACAAGCGCAAGTTCAAGGAACTCGCGGTCGCGACCAAGATGTCGCGCCAGTGGCCCAAAGAAGACATCATGGCCGCCTACCTCAACACGATCTACTTCGGACGCGGTGCATACGGTGTCGCCGCGGCCTCGAGGGCCTACTTCGGTCACGACTTGAAGAAGCTGACGACGAGCGAGGCTGCGCTTCTAGCAGCCGTGATCCGTGGTCCGTCGATTTACGATCCGGCCGTCGACCCAGAGACGGCGACCAGTCGGTGGAACTATGTGCTCGACGGTATGCAGGACATCGGATTCCTGCCCAAGGTCGACCGCGACCGTCAGAAGTTCCCGAAGGTCGGCGCCGTCAAGGACAGTCCGACCAGTACCAAGGACGGTCCGAGCGGTCACATCAAGCAGCAAGTGCTCGCCGAGCTAGACAAACTCGGTATCAGCGAGCAGGACGTCCGCACCGGCGGTCTCAAGGTCACGACCTCGCTGCGGCCCAAGGTGCAGAACGCTCTTGTCAACCAGGCCAAGGCCAAGCTGTCCGGCGAACCGGAGGATCTGCGTACCGCATCTGTCTCGATCGACCCGGCGACTGGCGGCGTCGAAGGCTACTTCGGCGGCACGAACGGTAATGGCTGGGATTACGCGTCGGCCGGTCTGCAGACCGGTTCGGTGTTCAAGGTGTTCGCGCTCGTCGCCGCCCTTGAGCAGGACATCCCGCTCTCGCAGCAGTACTCGTCTGCGCCGTACGAGGGACCGAACGGCCTCACGATCAATAACTCGGACGGTGAGAGCTGCGGTACGTGCAACCTTGCGACTGCGTTGAAGATGTCGCTCAACACCGTCTACTACCGGTTGATGATGGACCTCAAGGGCGGTGCTCAGGCTGTCGCCGACACCGCGCACAGTCTCGGCATCGCCGAGAGCTTCGGCAACATCGAGAAGACTCTCGCGGAGAAGGACGGCCGGCCCGAAGGCGGTGTGGTCCTCGGCCAGTACCCGAGCCGCGTCATCGACATGGCGTCCGCCTATGCGACGCTTGCCGCGTCGGGTATCTATCGCGAGCCCTACTTTGTGCAGAAGGTCGAGACGTCGACCGGCGAAGTCCTGTTCGACCGCGAGAAGAACAAGGGCAAGCGCGTCCTGTCGAAGGCAGTCGCCGACAATGTGACTTCGGCGATGGAGCCGATTGCGGCCTACTCGAACGGCAACAGCCTGTCGGACCCGTCGTTGGGCGCTCGCCCGTCGGCGGCGAAGACCGGTACGGCGCAGCTCGGCGAGAGCGGCGAGAACAAGGACGCCTGGATGGTCGGTTACACGCCGCAACTGTCTACTGCTGTCTGGGTCGGCACCAACAAAGGCACCGCCCTTCGGAGCTACTCCGGCGCGACGATCTACGGCAGCGGCCTGCCCGCGCAGATCTGGAAGGCGCAGATGGACGCCGCGCTCGCGGGCGATCCGATCGAGCAGTTCCCGGACCCCGAATCCGTCGGTGGCCAGGCAGGCGTGCCGTACGAGCCGCCGCCGGAGACGTACACCCCGACCGAGACCGAAGGCCCGACTACGCGGCCGCGGAACAATAGCCGTCCGCGCGTCCCCGGCCAGGGCGAGGACGGTGACATCACGATCGCCCCGGGTGTGACCATCCCTTTCGGTAGTGGCGAGAACGGCGGCGGAGGCGGTGACGACGACTCCGGCGGTGGCGGCGGAACAACGCAGGAACCCGAGTTCGGTGGCCAAGGCGCCGATGACGGCGACTCCGCGGGCGCTGCCACGACGACGCGGTAGTGGACTCCGCCGCGTCGTCGTCGAGTGAGCCCGAGCCGACATCGTCGGCCGGGCGCGGCTCCCCTGCGCGCGTCGGTCCCGGCGACTTCGATTCGCCTGCGCCGCTGTCTGAGGACCGCCGTCTGGCGACGGACCGGATGCTGCCGTCGTGGACCGAGCCGATGGTCGGGCAACTCAGCACGTCGATCGGTGGTCCGGTAGGCGTGCACGCGGCCGTGGGCCGCAGCCGTCACTGGACTCCGTTGCGCGTGGTGTTCCTGATCGCTTTGGCCGTCCTGGCTCTCGGCTGGTTCGGCAAAGCGGGCTGCATCCAGCAGACGACCGTCGACGGCCAGCCGGGACAGAGCCGTCTCGACTGGGACGATCAGCGCCAGTTCTACGGGTTGTGCTATTCGAACATCGTCGCTGGATTCTCCGAGAACCGGCTGACACCGGACGATCTCGCCGGGGGCGCGGCTCCCTACCGGACGTTCTGGGATGTCGACGGCGAGCATCAGTACCTCTCCGAACCCGTCGTCACCGGGGCGTTCATGTACGTCGTCGCGCAGGCGGCACGCGGGTGGGGCAACCTCACCGATGCCATCGGCCTGCCGAGGGCACTCGACGTCGTCAACTACTTCAACATCGCGGCGGTGCTGTTGGCGCTCGGTTGGCTCCTCGCGATCTGGGCGACGATGCGGACGCGTCGGCGCGACCCGTGGATCGTCGCCGTCATCGTCGTCTCACCGCTCGCCCTCGTGCATGTGTTCACCGCGTTCGAAGTGCTGCCCGTCATGTTCACGGCGCTCGCCATGCTCGCGTGGTCGCGCGAGCGATTCAAACTCGCCGGCCTGTTCATCGGGTTGGGCGCGGCCACCGCGTTCTATCCCGTGCTGTTGCTCGTCGCGATCGGTCTGTTGTGTGTGCGGCAGAGACGGATTCGCGACTCGCTCATCGTCGACGCGGCAGCGGTCGCCACGTGGGCCGTCGTCAATGTCCCGATCGCCGTGCTCTATCCGTCGGGCTGGAGCGCGACGTTCACCACCTGGCGAGACACCGCACCGGGCCCGGACACCGTCTACCGACTGATCACCCAGATGACGGGCTGGGCGCCGCCGACGGTGCTGGTGACCGGCCTCGTGATCGTGCTCATGCTCGCCGTCGTCGCGGGTGTCACATACGCGGCGATGCGGTCCCCGCGCGAGCCCAAGGTGGCCGCGCTGATGTTCCTGCTCGTCGCTGGCTATCTGTTGATCGGCAACCAATGGCGGCCCGAGACCTCGCTGTGGCTGGTCCCACTAGCCGTCCTCGCGATACCGCATCCGCGGATCCTCCTGGCGTGGATGACGTTCGACGCCCTGCTGTGGATCCCGCGAATGGCCTTGTTCCTCGACCCCGACCGCAAATGGCTGCCCGTCGAGTTCTTCTATGTCGTGTCGGCCGCGCGGTGGCTGATCGTGGTCGGCTTGTGCGCGTACGTTGTGTGGGAGATGGTGAAACCCGTCCTGGTCAGGCCTGCACCGGCCGAGCATCTGTTGCGCTCTCCGGTCGGCTGATCGACGCGGCCGTGATCCGGGCGACGAGGGCCTCCCTGTTGGCGGGCCAGTCGTCGTCGGTCATCGCGAACTGTGCCGTGGTACGCCAGCCGGTGGGAGCCGACTCCGGGTTGCTGGGGCTGCGGAACCGTCGATGCTTGCGGAGGAGGCCCTCGAACTCGGCTCCCAGCTTGGCGATCGCCGCCCGCGAACGGGCGTTGGCCTCATGGGTGTGCCACACGACGCGGGCCGCGCCGGACTCGGCGAATGCGTGGTCGAGCAGGAGCAGCTTGGCGGTCGGGTTCACCGCGGTGCCCATCGCGGCGGCGCCGTAGAACGTGTAGCCGATCGCCAGACTCCTATTGGCGACGTCGACGTCGTAGAAGCTCGTGGTACCGACGAGACGCCCCTCATGCAGTACGGCGAACGCGACGCGTGAGGGTGTCGTCGTCGCGTCGTCTATCCAGGCCGCGGCCGCGTCGTCAGTGCGGGGAATCGGCCCGGTCCACCGGTAGAGGGGCAGGTCGGCGTCGTCGACGAGGCGGGCGAGTGCCGGAGCGTCGGACGCTGTGATCGGACGCAGCGTGACGTCGCCACGCGTGCAGGTCGGGGTACCGAGCCACGTCCGGGCGTCGCTCCCGTCGGCGGCCGCCAGCCGAGTCAGCGGACCCGGGCGGGGTGTCCTGCTCGCCAAGTACGACGCGAGCGGTTCGCGGACCTGTGCGCGCGCGAACCACACGATCAGCACGGCCAGGAGCAGGGCCTGTGCCCACGTGCTGACGATGACCGCCCCGGTTGCCCACTGCGGTGCAGACGACTCGTCGTGCGGCGACATCCCGAGCATCCGGAACACCGACACGTCGAGTGCGACGTCCGCGACCAGATACGACGCGATCAGCGGCCAGGGGACGCGGAGCAACGCGAAGAACGGCAGGATCCACAGCGTGTACTGCGGTGAGTGAACCTTGTGGAAGAGCATGAAGACGGCGAGCATCGCGGCGGCCACGGGAAGCCACGGATAGACGCCGTCCCGGCGCAGGATCCGCCAGCCGATCGCCACGACCGCGGCGATGCCGAGCGCGATCGCCACGGGCGACGCGATCTCGACGACCGTGTCATAGGCGGGGGTCTCGTCCCCGACCAGGTAGCGGACGCCCCAGTACCAGATGCTGTTCGTGGTGATGTCGGCGCGACGCTGCCCTTGGAAGTCGAGCGCGGCCTTCCACCCGTCGAATCCCGCGATCATGAACGGGAGTTGGGTCACGGCGACCGTGACCACCGCGGTCACGACGACCCACGCGGCGCCTGCCCAGTCCCGGGCGCGACGCCCCCGGGCGGTGAGCACGTATATCGCGATCGGCAGCACGAACAGTCCGGGATAGATCTTCAACGAGAATCCGATGCCGAGCATCACCGTCGCCGCGACGGCGGTGGTGCGCACCGGCATTCGCCGCAGTCCGGTCGTCGGGCTCACGCTGGCTCCGTACGCCATGATCGCGATCGCCGCGACCGAAGTGAACACGACCGGCAGTTCCCAGTTGTGGAACGCGTACAGCACGAGCGGCGGGGTGGCCGCCCACAGGAGCACCCACCAGCGCGTCATCAGGGCGAGCAGGATCGTCGTCGCGAACGCGAACGGCGCAAGGACCAGCGCGCTGTGGACGAAGAAGTCCACGTCCGTGTGCGTTCCGCCCGCGCTCAGCCACATGAGCAGCCCGGACAGGACCGGGTACTCGACGACGCCGCCGAACAACTGGCCCTGCGCGTCGATCCCGCCGTGCACATACGGCATCAGATGCTCGCCGAGGCCGCGTGTGCTCCACAGCTCCATCACGTCCGAATAGCAGGGGATGAGAGTTCCTCGCGGCCCGCTGGGGAAGCCCTCGCTGCGACCGGCATCGTCGAAAGGGGCTCCGCCGCAAACGAACTTGGCGCGGAACCCCCAGAAGACGGTCACCACGGTGGCCAGCAGGGAGACGGTCAGGACGAGCACCCGCTCACCGAAACGAAGTGGGCCCGACGGTGCCGTCGACAAGTCTCGTGGCATGGGGGACATCGTAGTGAAGGGTCCGCGATTTCGCTGGTCACGGACCGCTCATGTAGCCTAGAACGGTTGCCGACGCAGGCGACCCTCCTGCCGCGGACAGTCCGCGGCCGACCTAGCCCATGGGAGGTGATGTGGTTTCATGCGTCACTACGAACTGATGGTCATCCTCGATCCGAGTCTGGACGAGCGTACCGTCGCCCCTTCACTGGATACGTTCCTCAATGTCGTCCGTAAGGACGGCGGCAGTGTGGACAATGTCGATATCTGGGGCAAGCGCCGTCTTGCTTACGAGATCGCCAAGAACAACGAAGGCATCTACGCCGTCATCGATCTGAACGCGACCCCGGACACGGTCAACGAACTCGATCGTCAGCTGAAGCTGAACGAGTCGGTTCTGCGCACCAAGGTCCTGCGCAAGTAAGCGCCGGGCGCGTCCACACCTGCACGAACTTGTGGAATTCGTCCCTGACATTGTCGGCGGTCACCTCTAGGGTGGTGCGTAACCATCCTTCAGGTTCGCCGCACGGCGTTCCACATCGACTTAGGGGAGTCTCATGACTGACACGGTCATCACGGTTGTCGGAAACCTGACCGCTGATCCGGAACTGCGTTTCACGCCGTCCGGAGCACCGGTCGCCAACTTCACCGTGGCATCCACTCCGCGCACTTTCGATCGCCAGACCAACGAGTGGAAGGACGGCGAAGCGCTGTTCCTCCGCTGCAGCATCTGGCGTGACGCTGCGGAGAACGTGACCGAGTCACTCAAGAAGGGCACCCGAGTCATCGCGCAGGGCAAGCTCAAGCAGCGGTCGTTCGAAACCCGTGAAGGGGAGCGTCGCACCGTCGTTGAGCTCGAAGTGGACGAGATCGGTCCCTCAGTACGCTACGCAACCGCGCAGGTCACCAAGACCCCGCGCGGCGGCGGATTCAGCGGCGGAGGGAACTCGGGCGGAGGCTACGGAGGCGGAAACAACTCCGGTGGCGGCTACGGAGGCGGAAACAACTCCGGAGGCGGCCGTCCTCCCGCATCGAGCCAGCCGGCGGACGACCCGTGGGGCAGCGCACCAGCTGCCGGCGGCGGGGGATTCACCGGTGGGGACGACGAACCACCTTTCTGATTCCGGGCCCGCCAGCCCGGAGGCACTCGACTGGAGCATCACATGGCAAAGCAAAAGGGCCGCAAGGTCCGCGTAGAGAAGGTCACCAAGGCCAAGGCCTGCACCTTCTGCAAGGACAAGAAGACCGATATCGATTACAAGGACACGGCGCTCCTGCGTCGCTTCCTGTCGGACCGCGGCAAGATCCGTTCGCGTCGCGTTACCGGCAACTGCGTTCAGCACCAGCGTGACATCGCGGTGGCCGTCAAAAACTCGCGTGAAGTGGCTCTCCTGCCCTTCACCTCGACCGGACGCTGAGCGGGAAGGACAACTGATATGAAGCTGATCCTGACTGCCGCAGTCGAGAACCTCGGCGAAGCCGGGGACCTCGTCGAGGTCCGTGACGGTTACGGCCGCAACTACCTGCTGCCGCGCAACCTGGCCATCGTCGCCACCCGTGGCGCCGAGAAGCAGGTCGAAGGCATCCGCCGCGCCCAGGAAGCGCGCTCGGTGCGCGACCTGGACCACGCCAACGAGATCAAGCAGGCGCTCGAGGGCCTCGAGTCGGTCGCACTGACCGTCAAGACCCACGACTCGGGCAAGCTGTTCGGCTCGGTCTCGGCAGGCGACGTCGCCGGAGCGATCCGCACCGCCGGCGGCCCTGTCGTCGACAAGCGCAACGTGTCGCTGCCCAAGGGACACATCAAGACCGTCGGCTCCTACCCGGTGGTCGTCAAGCTGCACCCGAAGGTCGAAGCGAAGTTCAACCTGACGGTCGTCGCCTGACGCACCGATAGACTCGAGAGGCCGGTTCCCGCAGGGGAACCGGCCTCTCGTCGTCGGTCGGGACGTCGCTGGTACGCGGAGGGTCAGTCCTCCAACAATCGACGCCCGATGATCATCCGTTGGATGTCGGCGGTGCCTTCGCCGATCAACAGCATCGGAGCCTCCCGGTACAGGCGTTCGATCTCGTACTCTTTCGCGTAGCCGTAACCGCCGTGAATGCGGAACGAGTCTTCGACGACGTCGCGGCAGTACTCGGAGGCCAAGTATTTCGCCATGCCCGCTTCGAGATCGTTGCGCTCGCCGGCATCCTTCACGCGTGCCGCACGAACGACCATCTGGTGTGCGGCTTCGACTTTCGTGCCCATCTCCGCGATTCGGAACAGGACGGCCTGGTGTTGGGCGATCGGCTTGCCGAACGTCTCGCGCGCTTTGGCATACGACGTGCCGAGTTCGAATGCACGATGAGCGACGCCGACGGCGCGCGCGGCGACGTTCACACGGCCCACCTCGACGCCGTCCATCATCTGGTAGAAGCCACGACCCGGTGTGCCGCCGAGGATCTCGTCAGCCCCGATCCGGTATCCGTCGAAGAGGAGTTCGGTGGTGTCCACACCCTTGTACCCCATCTTCTCGATCTTTCCCGGGATCTGGAGGCCCGGTGCGACGTCGCCGAAACCGGGCGTCTTCTCCAGAAGGAACGTCGTCAGGTTGCGGTGTGGACGGTCGCTGCCCTCCGGGCTGCGGACGAGGACGGCGACGAGGCTCGACGTGCCGCCGTTGGTGAGCCACATCTTCTGCCCGGTGATCGAGTAGTCGCCGTCGCCGGTCGGGGTCGCCGTCGTGGTGATGGCGGCGACGTCGGAGCCGAGCGCCGGCTCGGACATGGAGAACGCGCCGGTGAGTTCGCCGGTCGCGAGCCGCGGCAGGTACGTCGCCTTCTGCTCGTCGGTGCCGTGCTGCGTAATCAGATACGCGACGATGAAATGGGTGTTGAGAATACCGCTGACACTCATCCAACCGCGTGAGATCTCTTCGACGACAAGGGCATACGTCAGGAGGGATTCGCCGATCCCGCCGTACGACTCGTCGATCGTCAGACCGAACAGACCCAACTGTTTCATCTGTTCGACTATCTGGGTCGGATACTCGTCGGCGTGCTCGAGGGCCGTCGCGACCGGAACGATCTTCTCGTCCACGAATGTCCGGACGGTCGCGAGGATGTCCCGCTGGACGTCGGTGAGATCGTCTGTGGCGCAGAGTCGGTTCATCGGTTCCTTCCAGACACATGCATACGCCAACCTATCGTCGGAGGCGGACGGGTGTCTGCCGAGAGAGGAAATCGAGTATGCGCGACGCGGTGATCTGTGAACCCATCCGAACCCCGGTCGGGGGCTACGGCGGGATGTTCGCATCCGTCCCCGCCGCCGAACTCGCAGCGACGGTGGTGAAGGCCTTGGTGGAGCGGACCGGTATCGACGGTCGGGACATCGACGACGTCGTCTTCGGGCAGTGCTATCCCAACGGCGAAGCTCCGGCCATCGGCCGTGTCGCGCTTCTCGACGCCGGTCTCGACGTACGGGTGCCCGGCATGCAGGTCGACCGGCGGTGCGGATCGGGCCTTCAAGCCGTGATCGACGCGGCGATGCGCGTGCAGACCGGAGTCGCCGACTTGGTCGTCGCGGGCGGAGCCGACAGCATGAGCCAGGCCGAGCATTACGCGCTCGGCCTGCGGTTCGGCCTTCGGGGCGCCGATGCGAAGCTGATGGATCGCATCGGACGTGGCAGGGTGACCGCAGGCGGACGTCTGCATCCGGTCGACGGTGGGATGCTCGAGACGGCCGAGAACCTTCGCGCCGAGTATGCGATCAGCAGGCAGGCACAGGACCGGCTCGCCCTCGATTCGCATCTGCGCGCGGTCGCCGCCCAGCGGGACGGCCGATTCGACGACGAGATCGTGCCCGTGACCCTCTCCTCGCGTAAGGGGGAGGTCGTCCACGACCGCGACGAGCATCCGCGGCCGGATGTCTCGTCGGAGGCGTTGGCGGCGCTGCGGCCGGTCCGGCAGAAGGTCGACCCGGATGCGACGGTCACGGCGGGCAACTCGAGCGGCCAGAACGACGGTGCGGCCGCATGCATCGTCGCCACTCCCGACGAGGCCGAGCGTCTCGGGCTCCGGCCGCTCGCCCGCCTGGTGACGTGGGCGGTGGCGGGTGTGGAACCGTCCCGGATGGGGATCGGGCCGGTGCCGTCATCCACCCTGGCTTTGCAGCGTGCCGGGCTGACGATGGCCGACATGGATCTGATCGAGTTGAACGAGGCGTTTGCCGCGCAGGTCCTCGCGTGTACCAGCGCACTGGGACTCGGCACGGCCGACCACGAGCGGATCAACGTCAACGGGTCCGGGATCTCACTCGGCCATCCGGTCGGTGCGACGGGTGTCCGGATTCTCGCGACGATGCTGCGCGAGCTCGATCGCCGACAGGGCAGGTACGCGTTGGAGACGATGTGCATCGGCGGTGGGCAGGGTTTGGCGGCCGTGCTCGAGCGGGTGTGATGCCGCTCCATTCGCTTGCCTATTCGGTGATGGACCGTTGTGTGCACAGACGCGGCATGGGAAAGGAGCGTTAGTCGGTCGCGCAGGCACTGCGGGACGCCTTTCGCTATACAACAGTCAGCATTGACTGTATTGTGGTCGCCACGAGTTCTACGCGTCATCGGACCGGGGCTTGACAAGTGAAAGGAACGCTCGACCATGAAACGCACCTTCTACGCGGACGATCACGACTACTTCAGACTGTCCGTCGCAGAGTTCGTCAAGCGCTATGTCGAACCGAATCGTGAGCGCTGGGACGAGGAGCGGATCATCGACCGTGACGTGTGGGTCAAGGCGGGAGAACAGGGCGTCATAGGTCTGAGCATCCCGGAGGAGTTCGGTGGCGCGGGCCAAGCTCGCGACTACCGTTTCCGTCAGGTCGTCACCGAAGAACTGAACAAGGCCGGAGCCGGCTCTCTGTCGGCGAGTTGGGCGCTGCACGACGACATCGTCGGTCCGTACTTCGTCGACCTCGGTGACCACGAGCAGCGGAGACGGTGGCTCCCGGGCATCGCAGCCGGTGCGATCATCCCCGCGATCGCGATGACCGAGCCAGGCACCGGCAGCGACCTGCGTGGAATCAAGACGACCGCGACGAAAGTCGACGGCGGCTGGCGGATCAACGGTGTTAAGACGTTCATCACAAGCGGCTACCAGGCCGATCTGGTCGTGGTCGTCGCCAAGACCGGGGACGGTAACGGTGCGCGGGACTTCAGTCTCTTCGTCGTGACCGACGGTGCCGAGGGTTTCACCCGGGGTCGCAAACTCGCCAAGATGGGCCTGCCTGCGCAGGACACAGCCGAACTGTTCTTCGACGACGTGTTCGTCCCGGATTCGGACGTTCTAGGAGAGATCGGCTTGGGCTTCAAGGCGATGATGGAGCATCTGCCGTTGGAACGCCTGTCGATCGCGGGCGGTGCGTTGGCCAGCATGGAGGCGGCGTTCGGGTGGACGGTCGCCCACGTGACCGACCGTGTCGCGTTCGGCAAACGCATCGGCGACTTCCAAGCCACACGATTCCGTCTTGCCGACCTCGCTACGGAGGTCGCGGCGACTCAGGCGTTCGTCGACCGCGCCATCGGACTGTGGAACTCAGCCGAGCTGACCGCGACCGACGCAGCGACAGCCAAGCTATGGGCCAGTGAGGCGCAGTCGCGCACGCTCGACGCCTGCGTCCAACTCCACGGCGGGTACGGATACATGCTCGAGTATCCGATCACGCGGGCGTTCGTCGACGGTCGCGTGCAGCGCATCTACGGCGGGACCAGCGAGATCATGCGAGAGCTCATCGGCCGGGAAGTGATGGGAGAACGGTGAATGACGACCTCCTGGTGCGCCGCGACGGCGCCGTCGTATCCATAGTCTTCAATCGTCCGAGCCGGTTCAACGCGCTGACGCTCGAGGTCGTCGAGTCCGCGACTACAGCGCTCGAGGCCGCCGACACCGACCCGACGGTCCGGCTCATCACGCTCACGGGTGCTGGATCGGCGTTCTGCGCAGGTGCCGACCTCGCGGACGGAATCGATCCGGCGAACTACCGGCAGGGGGAGCCGGTGCCCGTCGGGCTGGTGGACGCGGTGAACCGTTTCACGTTGGCGATGCGGACCGCCCGTCCGCTCGTCGTCGCGCTCGTAAACGGTGTCGCCGCTGGCGTGGGGAGTTCCTTCGTTCTTGGCGCCGACCTCGCCGTTGCCAGTGACGCAGCGCGGCTGAAAACCGCATTCGCGGGCATCGGCCTGATGCCGGACGGTGGAGGGACTGCATACCTCGCAGCTGCGCTCGGACGTAATCGGGCGCTAGCGGTCGCGATTCTCGACGATGAGATTGACGCTGCCGAGGCGCTGCGGGCCGGTTTAGTCGCGCGGGTGTGGCCTGCAGACGATTTTGACGCTGAGTCGACCGCGTTAATCGAGCGTCTGGCGGCCGGTCCGACGGCTGCGTTCGCAGCGATAAAGCGCGGTATCGACGCCTGCGCGCTCGCCGACCTGCCCGAGGCGCTGGAGCGGGAGCGGCGCGAGCAGCGGACGCTTCTCGGATCACGCGACTTCGCTTCCGCCGTCGCCGCGTTCCGCACGCGTGAGCGAGTCGTGTTCACCGGAGCCTGACGCAAAGCCGAGTCTGATGCAATGCGGCGCGGCGCCGCCGAAGTTCCGACCGGACTCCGGCGGCGCTCGTCTCGTCGTCGCTCAGGCACCGGCAGACGCCGTGACCTGCGCGACCAGCTCGCGCGAAGCGGTGTCGAACTCTGCGGCGAGCCGCGACACGAGTTGTGCGACGGTCCCGCGCTCGGTGACCGCGCCGATGCCCTGGCCCGAGCCCCAGATATCGCGCCACGCCTTCGTCTCCCCGAGGGTGTCGGATGCGAAGTCCATGGTCGTCGGGTCCGACGTCGGTAGGTTGTCCGGGTCCAGGCCCGCCGCGTCAATGCTGCCGCGAAGGTAGTTGCCGTGCACTCCGGTGAAGAGATTGCTGTAGACGATGTCGTTGGCCGTCGAATCGACGATCATCTGCTTGTAGTCGTCGTCGACGTTCGCCTCCTCGGTCGACAGGAAGGCGGAGCCGACGTAGGCGAAATCGGCACCCGCGGCCAGCGCGGCGAGGACGGACCGGCCGTGTGCGATTGACCCGGACAGCAGGAGCGGGCCGTCGAACCAGCGGCGGATCTCCTGGACGAGGGCGAACGGGGACAGCGTTCCCGCGTGACCGCCTGCCCCGGCGGCGACGGCGATCAGTCCATCCGCCCCCTTGTCGATGGCCTTGTGCGCGTGCACATCGTTGACGACGTCGTGCAGGACGATTCCGCCGTGCGAGTGAACGGCCTCGTTGATCTCCGGGCGTGCCCCGAGCGAGGTGATGACGATCGGAACACGGTGTTCGACGATGACCTCCATATCGGCGTCCAAGCGGTCGTTGGACTTGTGGACGATCTGGTTTACGGCGAACGGAGCTATGGAGACTTCCGGGTGGGCCGCGGCGTACGCGGTGTTCGACTCGGTGATCTCGCTGAGCCAGTCGGAGAGCTGTGCGGTCGGGCGAGCGTTGAGTGCGGGGAACGAGCCGATGACCCCCGCCTGACACTGTGCGGTGACAAGGCTCGGCCCCGACGCGATGAACATCGGTGAGGCGACCACCGGAACTGTCATTGGTCGGCGGAGTATTTCGGGTAGCTGCGACATCGTTCTCCTTGAGGGGCAGACGAAAGAGTGGCCCCTTCCGTCGTGGTCGCATTTATAATACAGTCATAATTGACTGTATTGAAAGGATGTCTAGTGACAGAAAGCTCTCGGCCCGCCGCTGTCGCCCGTTGGCATGAACTCGTCGCACGACCCGATCGGAACGGGCTCACCCGCCTGATCGCGCCCGGTGCCGTCTTCCGGTCTCCCGCCGTGCACGCCCCACAGGAGGGCGCGGACAAGACGCTCGCATACCTCTGGGCTGCGCTCACGGTGCTCGGGCCGTCGCTCGCGTACGGACAGGAGTGGATATCGGATTCATCGGCGGTGCTGTCGTTCACGGCGACGGTCGACGACCTCACCCTCGAAGGGGTCGACATCATCCGTTGGGACGATGAGGGTCGGATCGTCGAGTTCACCGTCATGGTTCGTCCTTACAGGGGCCTCCTCGCCCTGATCGCCGCGATGGGCGCGGCCCTCACCGAGGAGGCACGATGACCACCGCCGTTCCGCGTGTCGTGTTCGTCGCAGGCGGCACCAGCGGCATCAACTTCGCCGTCGCCCAGCACTACGCCGCACTCGGCTGCCGAGTCGCGGTGCTCAGCCGCTCCCAGGACAAGGTGGATGCGGCGGTACACGCACTGGCCGACTCCGGTGCAGATGCGATCGGATTCGCCGCAGACGTGCGCGACGCGCAGGCGGTGGACGATGCGTTCGCCCGGGCCGCCCAGGCGTGGGGACCGATCGATGTCCTCGTGTCCGGTGCCGCAGGCAACTTCGCGGCTCCGGCCTCCGAACTGAGTCCACGGGGGTTCGAGACTGTCGTGGACATCGACCTCGTCGGCACTTTCAACGTCATGCGTGCGGCATGGGGTCGCCTCTCGACGCCGGGAGCAGCGATCGTCAACGTGACCGCGGCGCAGTCCTGGCTGCCCATTCCCGGACAGATCCACGTCAACGCGGCCAAGGCTGGTATCGATCAGGTCACCCGCACGCTCGCCGTCGAGTGGGGGCCGAACGGTATCCGGGTCAACTCCGTCGCTCCTGGACCGGTGTCGGGAACCGAAGGGATGCGACGTCTCGCGCCGACCGAGTCGTCGGTGAAGGCATGGACCCAAGCCGTTCCGCTCCGCCGGTTCGCCGAGACCGATGACGTGGTCCGCGCGATCGACTGGCTGTGCTCGGACGCTGCGTCCTACGTGACGGGACAGGTCCTATCGGTCGACGGAGGGCTCGCGCTGGGCGGTGCCGGAGCAATCGCATCCGCGATCACGGCGTGAACCCCGAGAATGCGGACGTATAGGGTAGGCGATGATGAGTACTCCAACCGGGGCCCAGTCCGGCTCAGGGCCGGGTGCCGACGGAAACGGGCGGACACCGCGTAGGCGGGTCCAGGCACGAGCAGTCGACACCAAGGAGCGGATCCTCGACGCCGCGGCGAAGGTTCTCATCGAGGAGGGGTTCTCCGCGGCGAGCACACTGCACATCCAGCAGGTGGCAGGTGTGTCTAGAGGACGACTCCTGCACCACTTCCCGTCCCGTGCTCAACTGCTCAGCGGCGCCGTCAACCATCTCGGTGTGGAACGGATGCAGCAGTTGTTCTCCGACATCGAGTTCCCCGCCGACCCGAGAGAGCGGATCGAGGTGGCCGTCGCCGCCATGTGGGACAACACGTGCGAGCCGTACTTCTGGGCGTCCATGGAACTGTGGATGGGTGCGCGGACGGCGGGCGGTGATCTGCGCGATGCGCTGTCGAAGGTCGAGCATCAGATGGGTGCGTTCGTGAGAGCTCAGACCGACTACTTGTTCGGGCAGACGATGACGGCGCTACCGGGGTATCAGCATGCGCGCGAGCTGATGCTCACAAGTATGCGCGGGGCACGGATGGCGTACTCGTTCAACGATCGTGACTCGTCGACCGATGCCGGCCTGCAACACTGGCAGTGGCTGTTCGAGTCGCTTCTCGACTGAACTGGTCCCCGGTCACTTCGGCAGACGCACGCCCGTCGACGCCGATGCGATGATCAGGTCTTCGAACTCGTTGAACACTAGGTCGTAGTCGGGACGTGCGACCGGCCGATGCCACTGCTGGAGCCCGACGAGCATCGTCATACCGATGACCGCGAGGGCGTGTGCCCGCTCGGGTCCGACGATCGGTTCGACGAGCTCGAAGATCACCTGTTGACGTCGCTCGTCGACCCGCCGGACGACGGCCTTGACCTTCTCATTCACATTGCCCCAGCTGCGAATCGACGCCTCGGCGTCGTGGGGAAGGTCTGCGGCCATCTCCTTCAGGGCGTGGACCCGGAGGACAGGATCGGGCTCCGCCGACAGGAGCGCCGCGATCCGGTCGGTCTGGGTTGTCTCCCAGTCCTCGAGGAACTCGTCCACGAACCCGGCGAGGCTCCCGAAGTATCCGTAGAACGATCCCGACGTCACCTTCAGCGACTTGCAGAGACGGGTGATCTTGAGGCCGCCGAAACCGTCCGTGCTGAGAACCGCCAGCGCCGCTTTGAAGTAGTCGGCGCGATTCACGACGATGTGCACGATCCTCCGCACTCCTGAAGATGTAGGTCCGGGTTCGAGGTCACCTAGTGACGGCGTAGCCGTCCACGAGCTGCCGTTTCACCAGCTTACCCGTGGCGGTGCGGGGCAGTGAGGCGACGAAGTCCACGCTCTTGGGCACCTTGTACTTGGCGACGCGCTGGGCGACGTGCTCGAGGAGCTGCTCGGCGAGTTCGTCGTTCTCCTCGACATCGGGCTTGAGCTGGACGACGGCCTTGACGGTCTGACCGAGTGCGGGATCGGGGACGCCGATCACGGCTACGTCGAACACCGCGGGGTGCATGGTGAGAGCGTCCTCGATCTCGCGTGGATAGATGTTGACTCCGCCGGAGATGATCAGGAACGACTCGCGGTCGGTCAGGTACAGGTATCCGTCGTCGTCGACGTAGCCGATGTCGCCGATCGCCGTCCAGTTCGGGTGGTCCGGGTGCTGCGCCTGTCGCGTCTTCTCCGGATCCTTGTGATATTCGAACGGCAGGTTCGCCCGCTCGAAGTACACGCGCCCAGGTGCGCCCGCAGGCAGCTCGGCGCCGTCGTCGTCGCAGATGTGGACCGGGCCGAGTTTGCTCAGTCCGACCGAGCCCCGATGCGACGTCCACTCCTGGGTGGAGATCACGGTCAGGCCGTTGGCCTCGGTCGACGAGTAGTACTCGACGAGGATCGGGCCCCACCAATCGATCATGGCCTCCTTCACGTCGGGCGGACACGGCGCGGCCGCGTGGATCGCCAGACGCAGGGACGACACGTCGTACCTCTCGCGCACCTCGTCGTCGAGTTGCAGCATCCGAACGAACATGGTCGGTACGACCTGGGTGACGGTGACTCCGTACTTCTCGATCGCGGCCAGTGCGGATTCGGCCTTGAACTGTTCCATCACCACCACGGTCCCGCCGTAGGCGTGGACGTAGCCTCCCCACCGAAGCGGAGCCGCGTGATAGACCGGCGCAGGCGAGAGGTACACATCGTCGGGACCCAGCCCGAACGACTGCCCGACGATGGCGGTGAGCGGGTCGCCGGGCTGGTCGACCGTGATCGGGAGCAACGGTCCGCGGATGCCCTTCGGGCGCCCGGTGGTTCCGGAGGAGTACAGCATGTCACTGCCCCGAGGTTGGTCCGCCAAGGCGCGGTCGCCGATGGGCGCGATCAGCTCGTCGAGTGGCGTGTGACCGGCCAGCGTGCCGCCCATCGAGTATGCGTGCTCGACCCGCGGACTGAGCTCCCGGACCTCCTCGGCTGCCTCGCTCAGCTCCGCCGAGGAGAAGAGGACTTTGGCGTCACAATCGTCGACGATGTAGGCGGCTTCGGCAGGAGTCAGATGGAAGTTCACAGCCGTCAGATACAGTCCGGACCGCAGGGCGGCCCAGTACAGAACAAAGCATTCGGGACGATTGTCACTGATCATCGCGATGACGTCGCCCTTGCGGAGACCGAGGTCGGCGAGCGCGACGGCGACACGGCGGGAGTCATCGTCGAGCCGGCAGTAGGTGATTACCTCACCGGATCCGCTCATGACGACGGCGGGCTTGTCCGGGAACGACTGTGCGTGGGTGCCTGGATACATCGGTCAGGACTCCTTGACCGGTTCGCGGACGCCCGGTGTGAAGCGGACGGGCATCGAGGTGAGCTCATTGCTGAAGTTCGACGTCAGGCGGGTCACCGGCCCGGTGATCGTCATATCAGGGACCCGGCGGAGCAGTTCTTCGAACAGAACGCGGAGTTCGAGGCGCGCGAGCGCGTTGCCGAGGCAGAAGTGCGGCCCGCCGCCACCGAACGCCTGGTGCCGGGGCTTCACGCGCGTGACGTCGAAGGTCTCGGGGTTCTCGTGCCGCTCGGGGTCACGCGAGCCCGCCGAGTACCACATGGCCACCCGCTCGCCCTCTTTGACGAGTTGGCCTCCCACCTCGACGTCACGTTGAGCTGTGCGCGTGAAGTAGATGACTGGGCTCACCCAGCGCAGGAACTCCTCGATCGCCGTGTCGATCAGACTCGGATCCTCCAGCAGCAGGTCGCGCTGGTCGGGATTATTGATCAATGCGCGCATGGCGCCCGCAGTCGTGTTCCGGGTCGTGTCGTTTCCCGCGAACATTAGCAGTGCGAAGAAGTACGTCACCTCGGCCTCGGTGAGTTTCTCGCCATCGACCGTTGCCTCGATCAGGCGCGAGATCAGATCGTCCTGGGGATCGGCGGCACGAGCCGCGGTGAGCGCGGAGATGTAGCCGCCGATCTCGAGGAGAGCGCCGAATCCCAGCGTCGGGTCGGCGGTTGCTGCGGCACGGGACAACTGGTTGGTCCAGTCGAACAGTTTGCGTCGGTCGTCCTGCGGTACGCCCAGCATGTCGGCGATCACCCGCAGCGGCAGCTCCACGGCGATGTCGTCGACGAAGTCGCACTCGCCGCGCTCGACGACCTCGTTGATCAGCTCGGTGGCGACGGCCCGGATCGACGCCTCCTTCTGTTTGATGAGGCGCGGCGTGAACACCGCTTGGACGATGTTCCGCACGCGTGTGTGCTGCGGCGGATCCATCCCGAGGATGATCTGACGGAGTGCGTCGACGGGGACCGCGCCGTCCTGCGCTAAGAACACACCGCCGCGCGCGGACGAGAACGTCTCGGGGTCCGCGCTGATGGCCTGGATGTCCGCTGCTTTGGTGAACGACCAGAAGCCGGTCTCACCGTCACCGACGGCATTCCAGTGTGGGCTCGCCTCCTCGCGGAGTCGCGCGAGGAGCGCGTAGGGCGGGCCGTCCTCGAAGTAGCACAGATCGGACAGGTCGAGGGTCGACAAGTCCACTGTTCCGGGATCGATGGTGCTGGGATCGACGGTGCTGGCGTCGCTGGGGGTTGTATCGACGGTGGTGGATTCGATGGACACGGATGTCACTCCAATCGTGTTCGGGGGCTGAAGGAAGGAAGTCGGGGGTCATGTCGCGCCGGCGGGGCGGCTGTTCACAGGTCGAGTACCAGCCGGGGAGTGCGTGAGCGGGACACGCAGGTCAAGATGACGCTGCCGCTGTCCCGTTCGGCGGGCGAGAGCATGGAGTCCTGGTGATCGGGCACGCCGTCGAGCACAGTCGCCTGACAGGTGCCGCACATGCCCTCGAGGCAGGAGGACATGATGGGTATGTCGGCATCCTCCAGTGCTTCGAGCAATGGCTGATCCTCCTCGACGGTGACGACGACCCCGGAACGGCGGCACTCGACCTCGAACGTCGCGAGGCCGTCGGTCGCTGCGTCGGGAGCGGGTGTCCGCGGAGCGAATCGCTCGACGTGAAGGGCACCGGCAGGCCAATCGAGGCACCGTTCCTCGAGTGCGGCGAGCAGTGGTTCGGGCCCGCAGCTGTAGATCACGGTGTCGGCACCCGGCTCGCCGACGATCGTGGACAGATCGATCGGGCCTCCTCGTGCATCGTCTGCCCACAGTGTCACCTGGTCGCCGTACGTCGCGGCCAGGTCGTCGGCGAACGCCATCGACGAATCGCTTCGGCCCAGGTAGTACAGGTGCCAATCCGCTCCGACGTGTGCGGCCTGTTCGATCATCGGCATGATCGGCGTGATGCCGATCCCGCCTGCGACGAACAGATAACTCGGCGAGTCGACGACGGCGAAGTGGTTCCGCGGGCCCCGGACGCGAACCGTCGCGCCCTCGTGCAGGCGCGAGTGGACGGCATCGGATCCGCCGCGGCTGTCCATGGTCCGCAGTACGGCGATTGCCCAGGTCGACGAGTCGAAGGCGTCGCCGCACAGGGAGTATTGGCGAACCAGGTCGTCGTCGAGGATCAGGTCGATGTGGGCACCCGGCTCCCATGAGGGGAGGTCGGAACCGTCGGGGACGGCGAGCTCGAGGCGGACGACGCCCTCGGCGGCGTCACGTCGGGAGCGAACGACGAGCTCGGCGGTGAACTCGGTGTCTGCGGGGACGCTGCTGAGCAACTCGGTGGTCATGGTTCGGCCCTCACATTCTCGGGGACGTGTGGTTCGGCGAGTCGTTTCGTGGGGCGCCGCATCAGAACACTCTCCGCATGATCGCGACGGCGAGCCTCGACTGAGGCGGGTAGAACATCTTCGAATCGGGGAACGTCCGTCGCGACAGGACCGGTCGCCGGTGACTCATGGCTTCGAACCCCCATCGACCGTGGTAGGCGCCCATCCCGCTCGCTCCGACACCGCCGAACGGGAGCTGTGGGACGAGGTAGTGCATCGCGCAATGGTTGATGACCGCTCCGCCCGACGGGATCCGGTCGACGATGCCGCGCGCGGCCTTCTCGTCCTCGGTGAAGACGTAGACGGCGAGAGGCTTCTCCCGGTCGTTCACGAACTCGACCGCGGCGTCGGTGCTGGGCATCGACACGATGGGTAGGATCGGCCCGAAGATCTCGTCCTTCATCACCGGGTCGGCGGGCGCCGGGTCGGCGATGATCGTCATCTCGATGCGGCGACTGTCGGGATAGGCGGCGCCGCCCCGGACGATCTCGCCGGTAGTCGTGGAGATGAGGTCGGCCAGACGGTCGAACTGTCGTTGATTGACGATGGGCAGCGACGTGTCCGGCTCACCGCTGCGGAACTGCGCCGTGTAGTCCGCGATGCGGCGCGCGAGATCGGCGGCGACGGATCGGTGGGCGAGCACGTAGTCGGGTGCGATGCAGGTCTGCCCCGAGTTGAGCAGCTTCACCCAGGCGATGCGTCGGGCAGCGATGTCCAGATCGGCGTCGGGGGCGACGATGACCGGGCTCTTACCGCCGAGCTCGAGGATCACCGGGGTCAGCGTGGGGGCGGCGGCCGCCATGATCTTGCGGCCGATCTCGGTGCCGCCAGTGAAGATGGCGAGGTCGTAGCCTTCGGCGAGCAGCCGCTGGGTGACGGCGGCGTCACCCTCGACCACCACGATCGCCTCGGTGTCGAGGTAGCGCGGAATCAGCTCGGCGATGAGCGCGGACACCGCAGGCGCCACTTCGGAGGGTTTGACCACGGCGCAGTTGCCCGCGGCGACGGCGGCCACCAGTGGGCCGAGAGCCAGACCAAGCGGGTAGTTCCACGGTCCGATCACGAGGACTACGCCCAGCGGTTCGTACTGGTACCACGCTCGCCCCGGTCGGTGGAGGAGGGGTAGCCGGACGGACCTCTTCGGCATCCACGATCGGAGATGGTCGCGGGCGTAACGTGCTTCTCCGACGGTCGAAGCGATGTCGCCGAGGAAGGCCTCGACATCCGAGCGCCCGAGGTCGTCGGCGAGCGCTTTCGCGATCGCGGGCTCGTTCTCCTCACACAGACGCTCGATGGCCGCGAGCTGGCGAATCCGCCACTCGTACGACTTGGTACGTCCCGTCGCGAACGTGGCGCTCAGGCGGGCCTTCGTTGAGATCAACTCGACCTCCGGCGATGGTGTGAACGACATCGATTCCTCCCTTTCGCGGATCGTAAGGCAAGTCATAGTTTCGGCCTGGTCAACCGGTAGATCGCCATTAAATCACTCTGGCCTGCATACTGAAGTGTAATCTATGTTATATCTCGTGAGGGTCGAATCCTTTCAGAATCGAGATGTAGGACACAATCATCGTTCGCGGCGCGGGTGCGGCGACGGACACGGAGGAGAGTTGGTTATGGCGGGTGGCGGTTCCAATCTGGCGGGTCGGCGAGCCATGGTTACCGGTGGAGGCCGCGGCATCGGCCGGGCGACGGCGGCGGAGTTGATCCGTCGGGGTGCCGATGTAGTCATCGGCGACCTCGATCAGGAAGTGGTCGACGTCGCGGTCGGCGAACTGGGGGGCCGGGCATCGGGGTCCGTCGTCGACGTCGCGGACGCGGAGAGCTTCGCGCGCTTCTATGCGGCTGCGACCGAACGAGGACGGATCGACGTCCTGATCAATAATGCGGGCATCATGCCGATCGGCGGGTTTCTCGAACAGTCTGCTGCGACTCTCCACAAGGCGATCGAGGTCAATCTCGGCGGATGCGTCAACGGTATGCGGACCGTGCTGCCGGACATGGCCGCGCGCGGCACCGGGCACATCGTCAATGTCGCATCGACCGCGGGGAAGACGCCGGTTCCCGGTGGCATGGTCTATTGCGCGACGAAGTCAGGCGTCGTCGCCCTCACTGAGACTGCGCGAGTCGAATTCGCCGACTCCGGCGTCGACTTCACGTGCGTCCTCCCGCACTTCACCAAGACGGAACTGATTGCGGGCACGGCCAAGACTCGCTTCTTTCCGCTCGTCGGGCCTGAGGATGTGGCTCGTGGGGTGGCCGACGCGCTCGAGCGTCCGCGTGCGGACGTCTACGTCCCTTCGGTCATGGGGCCCGTGATGGCGACCCAGCCCCTTCTCGGTCGTCGCCTGCGGGATCGTTTCGGCAAGGCGATAGGCGCTTACGACACGTTCCTGACGTTCGACCCGAAGAGGCGGTCCGCGTACGAGGGTCGGATCGCCGGAAAGTGATCCGTCGATAGCCTGGACCGCGTTATAACAGTCAGTGGTGTAGAACTTCTGTGCTCGGTCGGCCACGCTGGCCTGTGTGCTGAATGCCTACTGTATGCGGACTTCATCAGCCATTTATTCGGTTGAATCTTCGCGCTCAGGGGTGGCATGTCGGTTGCGAAATTATCCGTGGTAAATACTAAACAGTCACTATTGACTGCTACTGAATCGACCCGTACTCTTCGTGTGATGCGCCACATTATCGACCAGATCAGTGAGTGCAACCACACATCGTTACCGGGCAAGGGAGGGGCGGACACATGGTGATGTCCACCGCGAAGTCGTCGGTCCGTCCGCTCATCGGAGCGGTCGGGACCGTCGGAGCGTTCTACGGTACGGCCTGGAAGATCGTGAAGGCCATGCCGAAGCGCCCGTTCCAATGGCGTGAACTCGTCTCACAGGCGTGGTTCATCGCCAGCGTCTCGGTGGTGCCGACCCTGCTCATGTCGATCCCGCTGTGCGTCATGGTCGTGTTCCAGATCAACGTGCTGCTCAACGAGATCGGTGCGATCGACCTCTCCGGCGCGGGTGCGGGCGTTGCGGTGATCCGAGAGATCGGACCGGTCGTGACGGTGCTGGTCGTCGCGGGCGCCGGAGCGACCGCGATCTGCGCAGACCTGGGGTCACGGACGATCCGCGAGGAGATCGATGCCGTCCGAGTCCTGGGAATCGACCCGATCCAGCGCCTCGCGGTCCCCCGCGTCATCGCCTCATGCGTGGTGGCGCTATTCCTGAACGGTCTCGTCACCGCGGTCGGCCTGTGCGGTGGATACCTGTACGCGGTCTACCTCCAGGGGGCGACCCCCGGTCAGTTCGTCGCGGCGATACCGATTCTGACAGGCGTCCCCGATCTTCTGATCGGCGAACTGAAGGCAGGTGTGTTCGGCCTGCTGGCCGGCATCGTCGCCTGCCACCTCGGCTTCAGCGTGGCGGGAGGCCCCAAGAGCGTGGGCGACGCGGTAAACCAGACCGTCGTCTTCAGCTTCGTCCTGTTGTTCCTCGCCAACTCGGTCATCACGACGCTCGCCCTGCACTGACGCTCGCCCCACGGGGCAATACAGCTCTCCGAACAAGCACCGCAGAAATAGAAGGAGACGACCATGGTCGTGATTCAACCGTCGACCGAGCCGTCCAAGCGGCTCGTCGACCGGCGTCCCGACATCGGACGAGTCTCGCGGCCGCTCGAGGCACTCGGCAGGCAGCTCTCGTTCTACGAGCATGCGCTCCGTGCCGTACCGAAGGCGTTCACCCATTACCGACGGGAGATGGTTCGCGTCCTCGCCGAGGTCGCACTCGGGTCTGGTGCGCTCGCCGTGATCGGCGGAACGGTCGTCATCATCGGCTTCCTCACCGCCGCCGCCGGGTACGAAGTGGGCCAGCAGGGTGCCAGTTCTCTCGGCCGAGTCGGAGTCGAGGCGATGTCCGGCTTCATCTCGGCCTTCTTCAACACCCGTGAGGCCATCCCGGTCATCGCGGGTGTCGCCTTGACGGCGACCGTCGGCGCCGGTTTCACCGCGCAGCTCGGCGCCATGCGGGTGAGTGAAGAGATCGACGCACTCGAGGTGATGTCGGTCCAGTCGATGCCGTACCTCGTCTCTACGCGAATCGCCGCAGGCCTGGTCGCCATCATCCCGCTGTTCTCCATCGCACTGTTCACCGGGTACGCGGCGACGAAGATCGTCAGCGTCGTCATGTCGGGACAGTCGCCCGGCACCTACGAGCACTACTTCAATCTGTTCCTGCAACCGAGTGACATCTTGATCTCGCTGGTCAAGGTGGTCGTCATGGCCGTCTCCGTCATGTCGGTGCACTGCTATTACGGATACAACGCCCGCGGTGGTCCCGCCGGTGTCGGGGTAGCCGTCGGTCAGGCCGTTCGCACCTCTCTGATCATCATCATGGTCGTCGACTTCGTCGTCGGAATCGCGTTCTACGGCGGCGTTCACGCAACAGTTCGGGTATCGGGATGACCGGTAGATCGCGTCGCGTGCACCTCGCATATGCGGCGGGTGCGGTCGTCGCCGTCGTCGCCCTCGTCATCGTCGCCCTCGTGTCGTACTCCGGCGGGTTCCAGTCGACGACTCGCGTCTATCTCGACGTCCCCCGAGCGGGGCTGATGATGCAGCCGGGATCGGATGTGAAGGTGTCCGGCGTCGTCGTGGGACGCGTCGTCGACATCCGAGCGCAGGGCGACGGGGCCCGTCTGACCCTCGACGTGCAGTCAGGTGCTGCCGAGCGCATGCCCGTGGATGTGTCCGCGACACTGGAGCCGACGACGATCTTCGGTCGTAAGTTCGTCGAACTCACGGTGCCGACCACGGCATCGTCGGAGAAACTCCACGACGGTGCCGTCATCGACACTCTCCATCGTCCGGTCGAGGTCGACGACACGTTCCGACTGCTACTCGGAGTCCTCGACCACATCGACCCCGCGGATGTCGGTATCACGCTGACCGCCCTCGACAAGGCCACCGCCTCGCGCGGCGACACACTCGGGAAGCTCGTCGAATCCACGAACGACTACCTCGGTTCGATGAACAAGAAGCTGCCGACGTTGCAACGCGACCTCAGGTTGGGTGCAGACAACCTCGAGACGTTCGCGGATCTGACCCCGGATCTGATGAAGATCATCAAGAACGTGAACGTCACGTCGCGGACCGTCGTCGACAAGAAATCCGATCTGGCGACCTTCCTCCTGAGCTTCACTCGATTCGGCAACACCGGGTCCGATTTCACCCGCCGCAGCGGAAAACCACTGGTCGAAGCCTCCGACGCATTGGCGCCCACACTCCTCGGCATCGAGGAGTACGGCGGCACCATGCCGTGCTTCTTCTCCGGTATGAACTACGCGCGCAAGTACTTGGAGCAGGCGTTCGGCGGCAAGGTAGCAGGGCTCAATGTCCTCGGGACACTGCTGCTCGGCAACCCTCCGTACCGACCGGGCACCGACGCGCCGACCAACCACGCGGGACGCGCCGGAGCGAGTTGTTACGGCTACCCGTTCGCGCCGGGCGATCAAGGTGCAGGCCACTTCTCGTTCGACGACGGCAGTCACGCGTACCGGAACGTGCGCACCCCCGACGACGTGATCGGCAATCCGTTCGCCTCCCTGATCTATGGAATGACGCGATGAGCTTCACACGTACCGCCGTCAAACTCGGCGTCTTCATGACCGTCACTGCGGCGATCACGGCAGCACTGTTCGTCGTCGTCGGCGACATCCGGATGGTGCCGTCCCGCCAGTACAGTGCCCAGTTCGGGTCGGCGTCGGGACTCCGGACGGGAGACGACGTCAAGGCCGCCGGAGTCGTCGTCGGCAAGGTCGTCGACGTCCGCATCGCCGACGGCGTCGGCGACGGCTCGGCGCGGATGGGCGCAGAGGTCGATCTCGACGTCGACCGTGAAGTACCGGTGACGACAACGACACGTCTGGCCATCCGCTACAAGAACCTCATCGGCGACAGGTACGTCCAACTGGAGTCCGACCCCGCGAAACCGGGGGCGGCGTTGCCCGCCGACGCGACGATCCCCGTGCGCGACACATCACCCGCACTGGATATGGATGCACTGGTCAACGGATTCAAGCCGCTGCTCCAAGGGGTGGACCCGGACCAGGCGAACAAGCTGACCGCATCGGTCATCGGGGTTCTGAACGGTCGAACCGAGGACGTCGGCACGCTGGTCACCCAGGTAGGGGAGCTCAGCCGGACGATCGCAGACCGTGACGCGACGATCGGGTCGACCGTCACCGACCTCAACGAGGTACTTGCGACGGTCGCCGACCGGGACAAGCAGTTCGGAACCCTCATCGACCAGCTGCAGCATCTCGTCAGCGGGCTGTCCGAGGACCGGCGGACCATCACTCGGGGCCTCGGCCACATCGCGTCGGCGAGCGACGAACTCAGCGATCTGCTCGCCGAGTCACGTCCGAATCTGACCGCCGACATCGACCATCTGCGCGGGCTCGCGGCCAGCCTCAACCGGAACACGTCGACCGTCAACCTGCTGCTGTCCAAGCTTCCGGAGACGTATCGCCTGATCGGCCGCGCGTCGAGCTACGGCAGCTTCGTCAACTTCTTCGTCTGCGGTCTCGCCATCCGCTATCCGACGCTCGACGGCGGACACCAGGACACCCCGATGTTCACTGCCCCCGCAGGAAGGTGCCACTGAGATGAAACCCGACTACTCACCACGGTCGGTCCGTTACGGCCTGGTCGGCACGGTGATCATCGTCGCCGCGGTCCTGATCGCCTTCAACTACCGGTCGATCCCGTTCTGGCCGGGAATCACCACGCTCGTCGCCGAGTTCTCCGACACCGGCGGCATTGACACCGGTGACGACGTGCAGATCGCGGGTGTGCAGGCAGGCGACGTCCGATCGATCGATCTCGCCGACGACCACGTCGAGGTGACCATGCGGCTCACGTCCGGGTGGCGGGACCTCGGCTCGTTGACGACGGCGTCGATCAAGGTCGAGACCGCGCTGGGCAAGCGCTACATCCAGCTCGAGACCGGTGGCGGCGGTGAGCTGCCCGACCGCATCCCGCTCGCCCGGACCACCTCGGGGTTCGACCTCACCGACTCGCTCGAGCAGCTCACCACCGATGTGAATGAGACCAACAAAGCGAGCGCGGTCGATGCCCTCAAATCCCTGACACAGACCGTGGAGGGGCTCCCGGATGGGCTTCGCGACTCGTTGAACGAACTGACCGCCGCGGCAAACACCATCGGTACCCGTGACCAGGGGATCCGCACGCTTCTCGAGCGGGCCGGTTCGGTGAGCGGGGTGCTCGCCTCTCGCGATCAGACGTTGACGACGATGATCGACGACGGTGCGGTGCTGTTCCAGGAACTCAACGACCGGTCCGACACGATCCGCACCGTCCTCACCGGTCTGCGCAGGGTCTCCACCGAGATCTCCGCGCTCGTCGACGACGCTCGTGCGGCGACGCCACCGATGCTGGCCCAACTCAAGCAGGTGATCGCGACGTTGAACGAGAACTACGAGAACATCAATCGGTCCATCACCGGTCTGCGACCGTTCGTCACGCAGCTCGGTGAGGTGGTCGGCAGCGGTCCGTTCTTCTCGGTACTTCTGCACAACATCGCTCCAGCGAACCTCCACGGCCAGCAGCCGGGCAGCCTGGGGGTGGACGATGAGGCTCCGCACGGCGCTGGGCGCCGTCCACCCGACCGCGAAGCTGCTCGCCCTGATCGTCATCGTGTGCCTCATTGCGTGGCCGGCGACGTCGTGGTGGCGCTCGATGCACACCTCGCACGCCACCGTGCAGTTCACCAACACGACGGGCCTGTACGTCGGCGACCCGGTCAAGGTCCGAGGAGTGACGATCGGCACGGTCGACGCGGTCACACCGCGACAAGGGGAAAAGGGCGGACACGGGCAGGGCTACGTCGATGTCGACGTCTCCTACGACGACCACGTCTTCGTCGCATCCGACGCACAGGCGGCGATTGTCGCACCGACTCTGGTGTCCGGCCGATACGTCCAATTCGTCAACCCGCGCACTGAGCCCAGTGACGGTGCGCTCGCCGACCACGCGACGATCGCCCTCGGTCGGACCGCCGTGCCGGTCAGCTACGACGAGATCAAGGATCAGGTCACCGACCTCTCCCGGCAACTCGGCCCGACAGACGGCTCGCACGGCACGCTGTCGTCACTGGTGAACGCGTCGGCCGACAAGTTCGGAGGATCCGGCGCCGCACTGCACCGAGCGATGCAGGCGACCTCCGACGCGATGACCACGCTTGCGGCGGGTGGCCCCGACCTGTTCGGCACCGTACGAAACCTGCAGACGCTGGTGACTGCGCTTCGTGGATCCGACCGTCAGATCGTCGCGTTCGCGAAACAACTGTCGGGAGCCTCCGAGCTGCTCGACGACAACCGAACCGAACTGGATGCCGCGATTCGAGCCGTCGACGACATGGCGCCGACCCTGAAGCAGTTCCTCGACGACAACAAGCAGGCACTCTCCGACGACGTCGTCGGTCTGAACCGGATCACCGGACTGCTGGTCGATCGTCAAGACGACCTCGCCCAGATCCTGCACACCACACCGACGGCGTTGTCGGACCTCTACAACATCTACGACCCCCGGTCGAACTCGCTCACCGGCGCGCTGGCGATCCCCGACTACCCGGACCCGCTGTCGCTGATCTGCGCTCTCCTGACGACGGTGGATGCGCCGCAGGCCGAATGCCAGCGGGCGAGCGGCACATTCGGCCGGGTGTTCGGCCGTGAAGTCGCGGCCCAGGGCAAGAAGGGAGGCCGGTGACATGAGACGCGTCATCTCGCGCGTCGGCGCGATCGTACTGGCACTGTCGATGCTCGCGGCTGTCTGCGCCGGGTGCAGGTTCGACGGCGTCAACTCGCTCGACTTGCCTGGCAACGCGATCGCCGGCGACTCGTATTCGGTGCACGCGCGAATGCAGGACGTCCAGAATCTTGTTCCGAACTCTCTGGTCCGCTACGACAACGTGATCGTCGGCGTCGTGCGACGCATCGCGCTGAAGCAGGGCATCGCCGACGTCGAATTAGATCTGGAATCGGATGTGCGGATCCCGCGGGGCGTCCATGTGTCTCTCACTCAGACGTCTGTTCTCGGGGCGCAGTACCTGGAGATCGTGCCGCCTGCCGAGTCCGACCCGAAGACGCGGCTGCTCGACGGAGACGTCATCGACCTACGGGACACCGATGAGTACCCGTCCACCGAGTCGGTGCTGGCGGCACTGTCGCTCGTGCTCAACGGGTCGGGTCTCGAGCAGCTGCGGTCGATCATGACCGAGCTGAACACCGCCGTCGGCGGTCGTGACGAGAAGGCCAACCAGGCGATCAAACGTCTCACCAAGTTCGTGGGCGGTCTCGACAAACAGCGAGACGACATCGGTCGTGCGATCGATGCGTTGGGCAGACTGAGTGATCGGCTCGCCGCGCAGAAGGACACCATCGCCGAGGGGATAGAGACCATCACGCCCGCCCTCGCCGTACTCAACGAGCAGCGCGAGGACCTCGTCACCATGCTCGACCGGGTCGGCGACTTCGGCCGACGGGCCTCGACGGTGATCGCCGCGAGCAAAGACGACATCGCGTCGTCGGTGGCGTCGCTGAAGCCCGTCCTTGACGGTTTGCAGAAATCGGGCGACGACCTCGCCGGAGGCCTGCTGCTCGGCCTGTCGTTCCCGTGGCCGGTGACCGCCGTCGACAAGGGGCTCCGCGGTGACTACCAGAACCTCTTCTTGACCCTCGATCTGTCGGTCGGAGCGATCCGGAACAAGGTCATCGGATCCATTCCCGGGTTGGAGACACGCAGGCTGTCGCGTCAGGCCGCCGACCCGCTGCGGGTGCCGACCACACATGCTCGAGGGGACCGCCGATGAGACTCGCACCGTTCGTGAAGATCCAGCTCGCGGTGTTCGCGATCCTCGCCATCGTTAGCACGGTGTACGGGCTGGTGTCCTACATCGGCATGGGCAGGATGACCGGTGTCGGCACTTACCGCGTCGTCGCCGAGTTCTCTGACAGCGGAGGCGTGTACGAGTCGGCGCTGGTGACCTACCGCGGTGTGTCCGTCGGACGGGTCGTCGGCGTGGACGTCGACGTGGCGCGAGCCGGTGCGCCGGTGCGGGTCACATTGCAGATGAATTCGGGAACGCCGGTCCCCAAGGCGTCCTCGGCGACGATCAAGAGCGCGTCGGCCGTCGGCGAACAGTTCGTCGACCTGACGCCGGTCGACGGCGCGGGCGGCGACCTCGTCGACGGTGACGTTCTACCGGCGAAGTCCAACCACGTTCCGACGCCGACGCACGCCGTACTCGAGGCGGCCAAAGCATTGGTCGCCGACATCTCGCCGACGAACCTCGACACCGCGCTCGGTGAACTGTCGACGGTGATGGACGCGTCGGGCGAGCGCCTCGCCCGGCTCATCGACTCGTCGCAGAGTCTGCTGCACCTGGCCCAGGTGGACCTCGGCCCGACACTGACGCTCCTCGACGACGCCGAACCCCTTCTGACGGTCGGCAATGAGGTCGCGCCACAGCTGCGGATGAGTGCGCAGAACCTCGCGTCGTTCACCGGGCAGCTTGCGGCCAGCGACGACCCGATCCGCCAGGTTCTGGAGGTGGCGCCGCCCGCGGCCGACTCGGTGAGCGACACACTCGAGGAGCTCACACCGTCGCTGCCGATCCTGCTGTCGAATCTGCAGACGGTCGGTCAGGTGATGCGGGTGAACATTCCACAGATACGCAGCATTCTCACCGTGTACCCCGCGCTCATCGCGGGCGGTGTGAGCTCGCTCCAGGGATTCGATCTCGGCGACAGCCCGCAGGCGCCGCTCGACGTCAAGCTCGGCAACAGTCTCAACCCGCCGCCGTGCACCGAGGGCTACCGCACCGTACGCCGTGACCCGTCCGAGGTCGGGACCGTCGGGGTGCCGCGGGACCAGTACTGCGATGTCAACAAGAACAATCCGAAGGTCGCGCGCGGCGCCCGGAACATCCCGTGTGCCACGGACGCCAGCGTGCGCACCGCGTTCGTCGCCGACTGTCCGAAGGGACTGCCGTCGACGTGGTCCGACATGCTATCCCGACCGGGCGGGGCGTCGTCGACGGAACCACCGCCGACCAAGAAGCGTCGCGCGACGACGGCCTCCCGGCAGGTCCCCTACTCGGACACTACGGGCACGTTCCGGGGGCCGGACGGAGTCACCTACCTACTCGGATCGATCGCAGACGGACACAGTGGAGAGGAGCACCTGACATGGCAGTCATTGTTGATGAAGTAGGGGCTGATGAAACTAGGGCTGACCAAGTAGAAGCCGACGAAGTACGGGCGGACGAAGCAGCGACCCGCAGAACCGAGGCGCAGCGTGCAGCCGGCGACGGCGCGAAGGGCGGCGCGTCGCCGGAGAAGACGCCGCTTCTGCGGCGTGGGGTGACGGTCTCCGTCCTGCTCGGTGCGGTCGCCGTCTTGATCGGTCTCGCCGCGTGGAAGGGCGTCCAGCTCCATACGGCGAACGAGCGAGCCGCCCGAGACGGGACGATCGTGTCCACGACGAAGGATGTCGTAGCAGGACTGGTGAGTCTCGACTACACCCGGACCGACAAGGATCTGGCGCGCGTGCGGGAGAGCTCGACGGGCGCCTTCCTCGGTCAGTTCAATCAGATGGCCGACTCGTTTCAGCAGGTTCTCGGCCAGGGAAAGGTCAAGTCGACCGGCGTCGTGAAAGAGGCAGGCATCGTCTCGGCCGACGACGACTCGGCGACCGTGCTGGCGGCGGTGACGTCGACCGTCTCGAACACCGAGGCCAAGGACGGCCAGCAGCGGGTCTATCGGATGCGTGTCCACCTGACGTTGGACGGAGACAAGTGGCTGGTCGAGAACGTGGAGTTCGTCGATGAGTGAGAACAGGGAGAACAGTATGAGCGTCGCAGTCCTGGTGGAAGAAGAGGTCGACCTCGACGGGGATACCGGAGTCGACGGCACCGTTGACGGGGACGTCGAGACAGGCAAGCCAGCGGAGACGTCCGCCGACGCCGTCGAGACCACGCCGTTGGACGACGAGAGCGAAGACCGGGCATCAAACCGGCCGTCTCGCCTTCGCCGGATCGTCGGCGCGTTGACGGTCCCCGTCCGGCTTCGGCGGTACGTGGCGACGGCGCTCGGTGCGATCGTGGTACTCGGTGTGGTGGGTCTGGCGTTCCTATGGGTCAAGACCGACGATGCGAAAGCCGATGTCGACGCCGGAGGGCAGGCGTTGGCGTCAGTGCGAGTCGCGGTTCCGAAGCTGCTCAGTTACGACCACACGACGATCGACAAGACATTCGGGGCGACCGCGGGGAAATATCTCACCGGGCAGTTCAAGGACGACTATTCCGAGCTCGGCAGCCAGGTGATCGTCCCGGCAGCCAAGAAAGACAAGATCGTCACAGAGGCGACGGTGGTCGACGGCGGAGTGGTCGCGTCCACGTCCGACTCGACGACCCTGCTGTTGTTCGTGAACCAGAAGACGGAGTCGGCCGATCAGCAGGGGACTCGACTGGACGGCAGTCGAGTGCGGGTGGAAGCGCGTCTCGTCGATGGAACGTGGCTTATCGCCGCGTTGACGCCGGTGTAGTCGTTACGCGAGCAACGCCGCGATGACCGAGCGCAGTTCGTCCGGGGTCGGCGACGGCAATCCGTCGTGGGCGTGGATGTAGCCGATGCCCGCGTAGACGAGCAGGCCGGCGGTGAGCCGCGCGCGTTCGGCGTCTATGTCCAGTTCCAGCAGTGCCGCGTAGACGGCGTCGAAGACCTCGTTGTCGATTCGGCGCACCGATTCGGCCACGCGTGGATTGACGCGGGCCCAGTCGCGGATCGCGGTCTCGACGGTCAGGTTCCGCTCGCTCATGAGCATGGTGGCCAGCGCTTCGACCCGGTCTGCGGGCGGCAGCGCGGTGACCTCGCCGAGTCCGGTGAATGTGGCGTCGTGTGTTTCACGCCAGCGTTCGGCCATCGCCTCCCAGAGAGAATCGAGATCGCCGAAATGCCAGTAAAAGCTGCCCTTTGTGACGTCGAGTCGTTCGCACAAGCGGGAGATCTTCACCGACGAGACGCCGTCGGCAGTCAGCAACGCGAGTGCCGCATCGACCCAGTCGGTAGCCGACAGGCGGGGGCCGCGACGTGTCATTGTCATGGATACAACGATACCGTACCTCATGGTATGGTCACGGGTGTGACCACAACATCACCTGACCCCGCCACCGCATCCGCACAGGTCAAGCGTCCGACGCCGATCGCGTTCCCGTACTGGGAGACGATGAAGCGACCGCGAGTGCGTCGCGTCCGGAAGCTCGCCAAGAGCCTCACCGGCAAGGACGTCTTCCCGACGACCGAGCAGATCGAGGCGTTCTGTGGTGACATGTACAACTCCGACCCGGTGGCCGAACGGTTCGTCGACGAGGTGTTCCTCGGCGCGATCGGGCAAGAGGTCGGCCGTGCGATGCTCAAGAAAGCGCTCGATCACGGGCTCGGCAGTATCGAGGACCCGCCCGAGGCGATGGTCGAACTGTTCCATGAGTTCGAGGACGTCCCCGAATGGGTCGATCCGGAACTCGTCGAGGCCGGCGCACAGGTGTGGCGGCGCTGGGGCACATTCCTGTTCAGCGTCGCGGGCGGCGAGACTCTCGAGATGTACACCGAAGCCGCTGTCGCGACACCGCTGTCACTGGCCGGCGGATATGCCGGAGACAACGCGCTCCGCCGATTCCTCGAGACGGCGAAGTTCTGGATCGACGTCTCTGCACCGGGTGCGCTCCTCACGCCGGGAAGCCAGGGCCGTGCGACCGCGATGATGGTGCGCGTCATGCACGTGTTCGTCCGGCGCGGCGTCGCCACGCATCCCGAATGGGACGAGTCGCGGTGGGGATACCCGATCAGTCAGGCGTACCAGCTGTTGACGCTCTCGGGCGGCAGCGTCGTGCCCGCACTCGCGCTGTGGGGCGTCGGCGTGCAGACCACACCCAAGGAGATCAACGCGCTCATCCACTTCCAGCGCTACATGGGGTACCTGCTCGGAATCCGCAACACCTGGTATCCGGAGACCGTCGCGGACACGCTTCGACTGCTCGCACTGGTGTCGTTCACGCGCAGTCACGATGCGGGAACCCACGGAGCAGAGCTCATCGAGTCGTTTCCGAGGGCGTTCGCTCCGCGTGAGGGGCACACCGGTCTCCAGCGTCTGCGCGAGCAGTACAACGGGATGATCTACGCGGCGTACTCGCGGCTGTTCATGATCCCGACCACGTACGCCCGCTACGACATGCCGAACGCCCTCCCCGGACTCGCCTGGATCGCCCTGCGCTTTCCGCTCGTCTTCGCGATCGAGACGTTGCGACGGATCCCGCCCGTCGGCCGCGTCCACGAGAAGTGGATGGTCGCGCACCGGGAGAACTGGTATCGGGCGCAGATGGCCGACCGTGAGGCCGAGTTCGATGCGTCGGGTGCGCTCCGTCGCTGACCGGGTCTCAACCCGGTGTGGAGTTTCCTCCGGGCGTGGCGCAACGCAACACGCCGAGGATCGCGCAAGTCGTTGCTGGGGAATTGTGTAACCCGCCATGACCTGCTGGTTTGCGGTGACTACTAGGTGAATTCCCCAAAACATCCACAGCGGGGTGCACATGACGTCCAGAGGTTTTCGTCGTTGTCCACATTGCATCAACAGTGTTATCCACAGGGGTGGTTTGATGCGGAGGTTGCGTAGCCCTAACCTCTGGGAAGGTTTCAGTTCGTCAATGGGCGGCTGAACGGGATGGGAACAACGGTCTTGGCGGGCCGACGACGATCGACTGCACGGGGGAGGCGCGGGTGACGGCATTGGAGGAACAGGGGCCACCGCCGGACCAGCCCGGTGCCCCGCCGCGGGAGGACTACGGTCGTCAGCCCCCGCAGGATCTTCAAGCCGAGCAGTCGGTGCTCGGTGGCATGCTGCTGTCCAAAGACGCCGTCGCCGACGTTCTCGAACGGGTCCGCCCCGGTGACTTCTACAAGCCTGCGCACCAGGCCGTGTACGACGCGATCCTCGAGCTGTACGGGCGCGGTGAACCTGCAGACGCGGTGACCGTCGCCGCCGAGCTCGAACGGCGCGGCGACCTGCGTAAGGTCGGCGGAGCCCCCTACATCCACACACTGATCTCGACGGTGCCGACCGCGGCCAATGCCGGCTACTACGCGGAGATCGTGGGCGAAAAGGCAATTCTGCGACGTCTTGTCGAGGCGGGTACCCGTATCGTCCAGTACGGGTACGCGGGCGACGGCGGTCAGGACGTGGCCGAGGTCGTCGACCGTGCGCAGGCCGAGGTGTACGAGGTGACCGAGCGGCGAACGGCCGAAGACTACATCGTCTTGGAAGAGCTGTTGCAGCCGACGCTCGACGAGCTGGACTCGATCGCGTCGCGCGGTGGTCTGTCGCTCGGCGTGCCGACCGGGTTCGCCGACTTCGACAAGCTGACAAACGGTCTGCACCCCGGGCAGATGATTATCGTCGCTGCGCGCCCCGGCATGGGCAAGGCGCTGGCGCTCGACACTCCGCTGCCCACGCCGACCGGGTTTACGACGATGGGCAAGGTCGCCGTCGGCGACTGCCTGTTCGGTGCGGACGGTCGGCCGACGAAGGTCGTCGCCGCCACCGAGGTGATGACGCACCGTCCTTGCTTCGAGGTGGAGTTCGACGATGGGTCGTCGTTGATCGCTGACCAGCAGCACCAGTGGATCGCCGAGATCGACGGCCGTCGTGAGGTGCTCACGACCGATGCGCTGCAGCGGTATGCCGGTCGCGCAACCGTGCAGAACTCCGAGCCGATCCAGTTGCCGTACCGGCCGCTCGCGTACGGGCCGTACACGGTCGGCGCGTTGGCCGGGATGGCGTACGACGATCCGGAGATCGCACTGCGGATCGAGGCCGAAGGGCCGGTCGACGTG